>SLSY01000118.1 GCA_007130145.1 Bacillota bacterium | reverse complement strand
GCTGCGGGGCACGGTGAGATGGAGCGCCACTCCATGTTGGTTTCGCAGCGGCTGCCCAGACAGTCTCACCCGCAGTGCATCGCCATCCTTCTCCACTTCCATCAGCTGGCTTGCTATCTCTATTGCCTTCTCCTCGTCCTCGTGCTGTATCGTCTTGACCATGCGCAGCCGATATGTGGGATCATCCGTCCCCTGCACGCTGATGCGTCCGTTGACCGTGCGTAAGTCCAATGTGACGGTTCCTTCGGCAGTAAATTCTCCTTCAATCTCTTCGGTGAACTCATGTTTGGGACCACCCATGAAGCCGAGAAATCCCGCCAGCCCCGTCTCACTGAGTCTGCTCAGCAAACTGGTGAGACGTCTGCCACCGCGCTCTCCCTCCCTGTCCACCTTCTCAGCCAGCTTGTGGATCTTCTCTTCCATCCCTTCAGAGAAGGTCTCGCCCAGTTCTCCTAGACGTTCTGCCATCTCTTCCACACGTTTGATGCCGCGGTCAAGACCATCGTTCTTCCCTTCCTCTTCCACCACTGTGACGTCTAGAGCCCCGAGCAACTCAGCCGCTTCTTCGACCGTAATCTTGCCTTCCTCCAACATTCGCAACACTAGCATACGCTCTTCTCGCATGAACCGTTCCTCCCCACCTTTACTCGTTCTCCAGCTGCCTCAGGCACCTCAGAGCTTCATCCGACGTAAGCTCGCCCTGACTGAGGGCACCCAATATCTCCCTGCGCCGCAGCGCGTTCTGCTTGTCTGATGGTGTTTCCACCTGATAGCCTAATGCGCGGATGACCGCATCCAACCGGCTGCGTACGGTAGGGTAGGATATACCCAGTTCCCTTTCGACTTCTTTGATGTTGCCGCGGTTCTTTATGAAGACCTCGGCAAAATGCCGGTGCTCGCGGTTGAGCCTGCACATGGCACTCAGTTCAAAGTGCCCCTCCATACTGGTTTCGCAGTGAGAGCAATGTAGACGCTGCACGCTCATTCCCTCGTCACAGACCGGACACGTTCCCACGATCTCGCGACCCATTTCTTCACCCCCAGCCTTATTGTCAATTCCGATTATAAATAATACACCTCAATAAAGTCAAGGGTTACATTAATTATTTTTATTTATTATCTAAAACTATTTATTTTCCTGCAGGTATTCTTTGACTACCTGGGCAACCTGCCGGTTCATACCCGGTAGAGCCGCGATCTCTTCCACCTCGCTGACCCGCACAGCCTCCACCGAACCAAAATGACGCAATAAAGCCGCCCGCCGCCGGGGTCCCACTCCGGGGACATCCTCCAGCCGTGAGCGCAAGCTTTTCGCTCCCCGCAGCTGGCGGTGATAGTTTACCGCAAAGCGGTGGGCTTCATCCCGTAAGCGCTGCAATAGATAGAGGGCGGGATCGCTCTCCTGCAGCCGGAGAGGTTCTGAATGTTCCGGAAGATAGATGGCTTCATCGCGCTTGGCCAGACCCATAACCGGCAACGAAATACCCAGTTGATCAAACACCTCAAGCGCTGCATGTAACTGCCCCTTTCCACCGTCCACCACCACCAGGTCAGGCGTGTTCTTATGGCGTCTCTCTCCTTGGAGCAAACGCCGGTAGCGCCTTTGCATGGCCTCCTTGAGCATGGCGTAATCATCAGCACCCTCTACCGTGCGAATTCGATACTTTCGATACTGATCCTTGCGGGGCTTTCCTCCTTCAAAGACGACCATGGATGCCACGGCGTCCGTACCGTGGAGATTGGACACATCGAAGCATTCCAAACGGTAAGGAACTTCTTCGAGTTCCAGATAATCAGCCAGTTGGCTCAAGGCTCCCTCCACACGGCGCCGCTGCATCTCCTCGACTGGATACGCGCTCTGAAGGGTAAACTCCGCATTCTCCTGGGCTACCTCCAGCAACTGGCGGCGGCTCCCCCGCTGCGGACGGATCACGGTAACCTTTTTGCCCCGCAGCTGTCGTAGCCAGGCAGCAATGGTAGTGGTGTCCTCCAGTTCGCACCCTACGATCACCTCGGGAGGCACCATGGTGGCCTGCGCATAATATTGCTTCACCAAGGCAGTGAGCATGTCCGGTTGGGATGAGCCCTCAACACCCGTCAACCAGAACGTTTCCCGGCCCACCAGCTTGCCTTCTCGAATCCAAAAGACCTGTCCACATCCTTCGTCGCCACGGCGGGCCACGGCAAATACGTCGCTTTCTGTGCCGCCCTGGGCCACCACCGGTTGACTGCCCGTCACTTCCTGCAACGCCTGCAACTGATCGCGGAGCCGCGCCGCTTCCTCAAACTCCATAGACTCAGCGGCTTCTTCCATCTTCTCCCCCAGTTGTTTGGCTAAATCCGCATGTCGGCCGCTGAGAAACAACATCAGATCGTCACAAATGGAGCGATAAGAATCTTTGTCGATCTTTCCCACGCAAGGAGCCGGACAACGCTTGATCTGATAATTCAAGCAGGGCCGCGTTGCTTGTGCAAAGGTACGGTTCGAACATAGGCGCTGTGGAAAGAAGCGCCGTGCCAATCGCAATGTTTCGTGCACAGCGCCCGCCCGGGTAAAGGGACCAAAGTAGCGGGATCCGGGTTGAGAACGACGGCGGGCTATGAGTACCCGGGGAAAGGTTTCCTCCAAGGTTACACGTAAGTAAGGGTAGTGCTTATCGTCACGTAGGCGGACATTGAACGGGGTGCGGTGGCGTTTTATGAGATTCATCTCCAGGATTAGCGCTTCCACTTCATCCTTGGTGACGATGAAATCAATATGGCTGGCCGCTTCCAGCATCATGAGCAAACGCGCATCTTGTAATCTCTGGCGGGTATAAGAGCGAACTCTCTTACGTATGGAGATGGCCTTGCCTACGTAGAGCACGCGGCCCGATGCATCTTCAAACCAGTAGACACCGGGGCCATCCGGAAGCTGTCTGGCTCTCTGTTCAACGCTCCTATCCTGCAAGATCCTCTCCCCCACTTACCCGATGGTCATATTGACCGTTGAAGAGCCGGCGCAGGAACTGCCCGGTGTAAGAGGTCTCATGCTGGGCTACCGCCTCGGGTGTTCCCACTGCCACCACTTCGCCACCCTCATCTCCGCCCTCAGGGCCAAGATCGATCAACCAGTCGGCGCACTTAATGACCTCCAGGTTGTGCTCAATCACCAGCACCGTATCCCCGTTGTCCACCAAGCGCTGTAAGACCTGCATGAGACGGTGAATGTCGGCGATATGTAATCCTGTGGTGGGTTCATCCAGAATGTACATGGTCTTGCCGTTAGAACGCCGGCTTAGTTCGGTCGCCAACTTGACCCGCTGGGCTTCGCCTCCGGAGAGGGTCGTTGCCGGCTGCCCCAAGCGCATGTAACCGAGTCCCACATCATATAGCGTCTGGAGTTTGCGGCGAATGCGGGGGATAGCTGAGAAGAACTCCAGCGCCTCGCTGACCGTCATACTCAAAACTTGGGCGATGCTCTTGTCGCGGTATTTAACTTCCAGGGTTTCTCGATTGTAGCGCTCTCCACGACATATCTCGCAAGGCACGTAGACATCAGGCAGAAAGTGCATCTCGATCTTGATAATGCCATCGCCGCGACAGGCTTCACACCGCCCCCCCCGGACGTTGAAGGAGAAACGACCCGGCCGGTAGCCTCGCATGCGGGCCTCTGGTGTCATGGCGAACGCTTCGCGGATGTAGGTAAATACCCCCGTGTAGGTGGCCGGATTGGAGCGCGGGGTACGACCAATGGGCGATTGGTCGATTTCCACCACCTTATCCAGCCATTTGACTCCCTGGATATTATCGTGCTCACCAGGCCGCTTGCGCGAACGTTGCAGCTTCTGGGCCAGGCTCCGGTAAAGAATGTCATTGACCAGGGTGCTCTTACCCGAGCCAGAGACACCCGTCACGCACGTAAACACACCCAAAGGGATCTGTACCCGGATGCTCTTGAGATTGTTCTCCCGGGCTCCCTCCACCAACAAGTGCTTTTCATCATCCGCCTCGCGCCGCGCAGGGATGATGATGCGCTTTTTCCCGGACAGATACTGACCGGTTATCGACTCAGGCTCTGCCAAAATATCGGCCATGGCGCCCTGAGCCACGACCCGGCCACCATGCTCTCCTGCACCCGGACCGATGTCAATGATATGGTCGGCCGCCCACATGGTTTCCTCATCATGCTCCACTACCAACAGTGTATTGCCCAAATCGCAAAGGCGCCGCAAGGTTTCAAGCAGGCGCCGGTTATCGCGCTGATGCAAACCGATGCTGGGTTCATCCAGGATATAAAGCACACCCACCAGACCTGAACCGATCTGGGTGGCCAAACGGATGCGCTGGGCTTCTCCGCCCGCCAGCGTGCCAGCTGTGCGACCCAACGTAAGATAGTTCAGTCCTACATTGTTCAAAAAGCCCAGACGTTCTCGAATCTCCTTTAGAACCTGCCGGGCAATGGCTTCTTCTCGTGGGGTCAAATCCGCACTGAGCTCATCAAAAAAGCCTTGGGCCCGCGCCACCGTCATGGATGATACGTCGGCAATGGAGAGATCCCGTATCTTCACCGCCAACACCTCAGGTTTCAAACGAGCACCCCCACATGCAGCGCAGGGATGGATCGACATGTATTCTTCCACTTCGTTACGAACCGCATCGCTAGTGGATTCGCGGTGGCGCCGTTCCAACATGGGTATGACCCCCTGATAACGGGCCCGATAGGGACGTGTGCGGCCGTAGGAATTCACATAAGTGAACTTCAATTTGATTCCTTTATCACCATAGAGGATGGTCTTGAGGACATTCGGGTCTAGTTTATCTACGGATTCATCCATGGAAACATCCAGCACTTCACAAAGACTTTCCAACAGTTGCTGATAAAAACCGGTGCTACCTGAAGACCAGGGAACAATGGCGCCTTCCCTCAACGAACGGCTCATATCGGGTATGAGCAGATCCGGATCCAACTCCTGTGTGATACCCAGGCCCGTACAGGCCGGACACGCCCCGAAAGGGCTGTTGAAAGAGAAGGAACGTGGTGCCAGTTCCTCAATACTCACGCCGCAATCGGGGCAGGCAAAGTTCTGGCTGAACATGACCTCGCGTTCACCAATCAGCTCAACGACTACGGTACCGCCGGAAAAGCCAATGGCCGTCTCCAGCGATTCGGCCAGCCGAGACGCCAACCCTTCCCGCAGTATGAGTCTGTCGACCACGGCCTCAATATGATGCCGTTTGTTCTTTTCCAGCTGTATCTCTTCTTCCAGAGCACGAATCTCCCCGTTCACCCGCACCCGCACAAAGCCAGACTGTCGCAACTGTTCAAACACGCGGCCATGCTCGCCTTTCCGCCCCCTGACCAAGGGGGAGAGAATCTGCACCCGGCCACCTTCGGGCCAGTTGAGAACCTGATCCACAATCTGCTGTACGGTTTGCCGTGCGATGGGCTGATCACACTCGGGACAGTGGGCCTGGCCAATCCGGGCAAAGAGCAACCGCAAATAGTCGTAGATCTCAGTGACGGTGCCCACGGTGGAGCGGGGATTGCGACTCCCGCTCTTTTGATCAATGGAAATGGCCGGGGACAACCCTTCGATGTAGTCCACATCGGGCTTTTCCATCTGCCCCAAGAACTGCCGCGCGTACGCTGAAAGCGATTCCACGTAACGCCTCTGGCCCTCAGCATAGATCGTATCGAACGCCAGCGAACTCTTACCTGAGCCGCTGATTCCGGTAAGAACAACAAACTCGTGGCGTGGAATAAGCACATCGATATTCTTCAGATTGTGCTGCCGCGCCCCGCGCACCACAATATGGCCTGACATATTCAAGAAGACATCCTTTCTTGCAGCTCGTAGATCATATCTCTAAGAGTTGCCGCATGTTCATATTCTAGACGCTTGGCCGCTTGCTTCATCTCTTTTTTCAGCTTATCCATGAGCTGAGCAGCCTGGCGCCGGTTGAGACTCTGCAAATCCAAGTCACGTATATATTCATCGGTTTTATCTGCCACTCGCGTGACTTCCAACACCTCATGGACAGCCTTTTGAATTGTCTCCGGAGTGATATTGTGATCCTGGTTGTATTGCATCTGCTTCTGGCGACGGCGGTCCGTTTCCGCCATGGCCCTTTGCATGGAGCCCGTGATGGTATCGCCATACATGATGACACGCCCCTCCACATTACGGGCCGCCCGACCGGTGGTTTGCACCAACGAGGTCTCCGAACGCAAAAAGCCCTCTTTGTCCGCATCGAATATGGCTACCAGCGCCACTTCGGGCAAGTCCAACCCCTCACGGAGCAAGTTGATTCCCACCAGTACATCGAAACTCCCGAGCCTGAGATCGCGAATGATCTGCATACGTTCGAGTGTATCAATCTCCGAGTGCAAGTAGCGGACCTTCAAACCGGCTTCGCGCATGTACTCGGTTAAATCTTCCGCCATGCGCTTGGTGAGCGTAGTAACCAGGACCCGCTGCTGACGCTCGCTGCAACGACGAGCCTCGCGGATCAAATCATCCACCTGATTTCGCGTGGGTCTGACTTCAATGCCCGGATCCACCAAACCGGTGGGACGGACGATTTGCTCGACAATGCGATCGGCCCGCTCCAACTCATATGCGGCGGGGGTGGCAGAAACATAGATGCCTCGTGGCAAACGCTCTTGAAACTCCTCAAACCTCAGAGGACGGTTATCAAAGGCTGAAGGTAAGCGGAACCCGTGTTCCACCAAGGACTCCTTGCGCGCACGATCCCCGTGATACATAGCCCGCAATTGGGGCAACGTGACGTGGGATTCATCTATAACGATGAGAAAGTCCTCTGGAAAGAAATCCAGCAACGTATAGGGAGCGTCTCCCGGTTGTCTCCCCGTCAGGTGACGGGAGTAGTTCTCAATACCGGGACAGTAGCCAACTTGCGAGAGCATCTCCAGATCATAGCGTGTACGCTGTTCCAGCCTTTGTGCTTCCAAGAGCTTGTCCTGCCCGCGCAGATGGAGCAGGCGCTCATCCAATTCTCTCTCGATACTCTTCAATGCCATTTGCATATTCTCATCACTGGTAACATAGTGACGGGCCGGATAGATCGCTACGTGGTGGCGCCGATTGAGGATCTCACCGGTCAACGGGTTGAACTCGAGGATCTTCTCAATCTCATCCCCGAACATCTCCACGCGTACCGCCTTCTCATTGCTTCCGGCCGGGAAAATCTCCACCACGTCACCCCGGGCACGGAAGGTACCGCGCACGAAGCTAATCTCATTACGCTGGTATTGAATATCCACCAGACGCCGGAGTATGACATCCCGATCTTGCATCATGCCTTCGCGCAACGACAGCATCTGGTCCCGGTACTCTTCCGGTGAGCCCAGGCCGTAGATGCAAGAAACGCTGGCTACAATGATGACGTCGGAACGTTCAAAGAGGGCGCAGGTGGCCGAATGGCGCAGCTTATCAATCTCCTCGTTGATTTGCACGTCCTTTTCGATGAAGGTGTCACTGGATGCAATATAGGCTTCAGGTTGGTAGTAGTCATAGTAGCTGACAAAATACTCCACCGCATTGTGGGGGAAGAAACTCTGGAATTCTGAGCACAATTGGGCGGCTAATGTCTTGTTGTGGGCTATGACCAGTACAGGTCGCTGCCACCTCTCCACCACCTGCGCTATGGTGTAGGTTTTACCGGAGCCCGTCACGCCGAGGAGCACCAGCTCCCTGGCGTTATCTTGAAGGCTCTCACTTAGGGATTGAATCGCCGCAGGTTGATCCCCGGCAGGTTGGAAAGAAGAGACAACACGAAAGTCGGCCAAAGGGGCTCACCTCGCCCCTAGTATATCACATCCACAAAGAACATACATTCCCCTATGTGCAATCCTCGCAAACTTCGTCAAGCAGCGCCAGCTGTCGGGCAAACACCAGGTGGATCCCCTCCTCGACCAGTTGAGGAAGGGTCGTCTCCAGGGCGTGGGCCATGACCGGATGAACATGCCCGATCACCACGGCCTGCCCTTGGACGCGGGCCAATGCGGCGGCCTGATGCAAACGCTCAACGATGGCTTCCAGACGCCTTTCGTTGTCCAGGAAAAGATGGTTGAAGGCGCAAGGTATACCCAGCTCCGTGGCCACTTCACACATGAGCGAAGCCCGCCAGGTGCGGCTATCCACAAAGACCAAATCCCTTGCGCCGACCAGAGTCAGAACTCGGTGGGCCACCCGACGGTCGGCCGTAGCCTTGGATCCCATGTGGTTGTTTACGCCTACAGCTTCAGGCATTTGATCGAGATAACCGCCTACCAACTCATCGATCTCGCCGTCTTCCATATCCGTGGTTACCACCTGCGGGCGGCCCTTGTAACCACCCAGAGGTTCCATGGGAAGATGCAAAAATACCTCATGACCATGGGCTAAGGCAGATTCAATGTCGTTGCGCGTGGTGGCGCCGTCGGGTAGTACAGCCATGGTCAAAGGGTAGGGCAAAGCCAACATCGCGTCGGTGCCTTCTGCCTCCCATCCCAGGTCATCAATGATGATGGCCAGTTTGGGTCCATCCGGCAACGGCGGTGGTTGCGGTGTGGTCGTATCATCCTCTACAGGAGCTTGGTCGTGACCGTTGCTGGGTCGAACAGGCGGTTCGTTGGCCCTTTGAACATCCTGGGGGGGAGACACCAGAGTGCTCTGATACCAAAGGTCCAATTGGCCGTGTCCCCACCAGGCTCCCAAGATCATGAGAGCGGCCAAGATGCCTTGTATCCAACCCTGCTTGCCCTTGAGAGGAATCATGGCCGCATCCACTGCTTGAGCCACGCCATAAGCCGGCTGGACCGGCGCACGTCGACGTTAGGCCGGTCTCCGGGCTCCGGGGCCAGAATCAGTCCAGACCTCCCCCGCTCGTACTGCAGAACAATCGTTCGGCGCTCCTGCTGACGGACAACCTCCAAGCGCCAGGGGGCAGGCATCTCAGCTAAGGTACCGTACAGTTCACTCCGGGTATGAACGGGTATCCCATCCACCGCCCGGATCTCATCCCCCAGCCGCAAGCCCGCCGCATGAGCCGGGAACCGGGGCAAGACATCCAGCACCCTTACCCCTTGACTGGGCTGGTACGGTGTGGACAATTCCTTGTGATTGGATAGATGAATCACCAGCTCGTGTCCGAGAGGGCCAAACAAAACCGCCCCCCAGACGTAGATGGGTACTTGTGCACTCAAAACCGATAGAAACAGCAAAGCAACGCTGTAAAGGGCCAGGTAAGACGCAGTAAGGCGACTCTTAGCCCGGGGGCTGGAACCCACGGCAAGATCGCTGTACCCCAGCACTGCCATGACCGGACCCAGTGTATATACACTCGTATAGTGGTCAGGAACTTGCTCGGGTAGGGATGCAATGAGGGGCCACCAATCGGGCATGGCCACCGCCGAGCCCACCTCAGCGAGGTTGGGCACAAAGGCCACCATCAGCACAACCAGTGGAACCGGCCAGAAACGCTGCATACTGTACCCCCCCACCACCTGGTGGTGCGTATTGCGTATCATCAAGGGGGTTACGCAACTGGCACCGCTCAAGTAAATGAGAATGCTTTCGGTAATATGCAAAATGGCCACCAGCGCCATGATGGCTGCGACACTTACATCGGGCCAGCCGAAAACCAGATGAGATAAGGATACCAAGCCCCCCGCATAGGAGAAGCACATGAAGCGCGGGTTGATGGCATAAAGAAGGAAGGCCAAGGGTAACAGATAGATAATGCCACTATGAGATAGAGAAATACCGATGAAGGTCAAAAGCCAGCTGGCGAAGACTCCGCCCATGACCCCGTAGAACGTGGCAATGATAACTTGGCGCCCGGGCGCATTCTTAACCACCCCGTACAACTGTCGTTCCTGATTGGCCACGCGGACGTACTGCATGAAAACCAGGGCCGCGATGAGCCAGAATAGGATGGCAAGTCCCGGTGTGACGGCAATTTGCGGCACGCGCCTGATCACCAAAAGACCCAGGTCTATGAAAGACCGTAGAGTGTCGATGGGTTTTCCTCCTCCCTTTCTCCTTAGAATCTATTCCGTAGCTTGAGCAAAAGTCCTGCAAATGATGGTTGTATCCAGTCATTCACAGGACCTATACAGCGCATCTATAGGGGTCGTTAAAACGATCAATCCAGCTCCAGCTTCGCCTTTACCACCTCAATGGCGCGCAAAAGCTGATCATCACGCGCCTCCCGCCCGGCGAAGGCATCGCCGATGGCCCAGAGCGTGTCGGCATTGAGGTGGCCATCGGGAACAAGCCCGGCTGTTTCTTGTATGACCTTCACTGCCTCCACCGTCTCACCCTCCAGCACGCCATCGTGCTCGACGTCGTAGCCCAGTTGGGTCAACCGTTGCTGCACGGCCATGACCGCCCAGTGCACGCTGCCAACCGGCAATTCCCCGTCAAAATCCAAAGGGTAGTATGGGGTGACTTCACGCTCAACCAATTCGTCGGGGATGATTCCTTGCTCGTGAATCTGCCGTCCCTCGGGGGTAAGATACATGGCGGTGGTAAGGCGGAGCCCACTCCCGTCATCCATTTGGATCAACTGCTGCACCAAGGCCTTGCCGTACGTGGGTTGCCCGACCAGAGTAGCAACCTCCCAGTCCTGCAAAGCTCCAGCCACGATCTCCGAGGTGCTGGCCGTCCCTTCATCCACCAGCAAAACCAGGGGCAACCCCAGAGCTGGTGTTTGCGACATATACGTCTCTTCCTCGTCGCGCCCGCTCACGTGCACCACCGGTCCCTCCGGGATGAAGAAACTGGCTACGTTGACGCCTTCATGGACGTACCCGCCGCTGTTACCCCTAAGATCCAGGATGAGCCCCTGCGCTCCCTGGTCCAAGAGCCAGTTTAGATCGCGAGCTACATCACGGGTGGTGTAATGATTAAATGCAATGATGTGCAAGTAGCCGATGCCCTCTTGCAACATTTCACGCTCGGTGGCGGGAACCTCTATATTGGCCCGAGTCAGGGTCACCACAAAAAGAGAAAGAGAAGGCGGGCGCTGGAGAGTCAAAGAAACCTCACTGCCTTCGGGGCCACGGATCAATGACACCACTTCATCGACGGGTTTATCCTGAATCTCTTCTCCGTTCACGGCCACAATACGGTCACCGGCGCGGATCCCGGCGTCGGCGGCGGGCGTGCCTCTCATGGGAGAAATCACGGTGAAGAAACGGTTACGTACACCAAAGGAAATACCAACCCCGCTGTAGGTGCCCGTTGTCTGCACTAACATCTCCTCGTATTGCTTTGTGGTCATGTAGGCAGAATAGGGATCGCCCAGAGCGCGCACCAGTCCCTGAGCGGCTCCATCCCATAGGAATATGGATTCCAAGCCTTCCTCGTCGAAGAATCTATCATGGATAATGGATTGCAGCTCAAGCAGCTTCTCTTGCTCTGCGCTGAGGATCGTCTCTGGCAGAGGGGACCAGAAAACAAGCGTCGCATAGGTGAACATGCTAGTAAATGCAATGAGCAGGGCAGCCCCTGCCCATACCACATCTTTGCGGATCAAGAGCATCAACTCACGTCTTTTTTTCTAGCTTATCACATTCGACTCACTGATACCAGGGAACCGGATCCACGCACTCCCCATTCACCCTCACCTCAAAGTGCAGGTGAGGACCGGTGCTCATGCCGGTACTGCCCACACGGGCGATAACCTGGCCTTGTTTGACTTCCTCTCCCACCCTTACCAGCAAAGTGGAAGCGTGCGCATACAAAGTCGCGACCCCTCCCCCATGATCAATGATGACGGTGAGCCCGTAACCCCCTTGAGAACCGGAGACGATGACCTCTCCATCAGCAGCTGCGTAGATAGGAGTGCCGTGGGGCAAGGCAAAGTCGACCCCTGTGTGCATCCGTTGCGTACCAAGAATGGGATGCATGCGGGGCCCGAAAGGAGAAGATATCCACCCGCCCTGCACGGGGCGAATCATCGCAATGGAGCCGCTGCCCGCCCGTCTGAGGCTGGCCTGCAAGCGCCGAATCTCCTCGCTCAAACGCTCGGATTCGCGATCCAACTCATCCAATGCCTGTTCATATTCTGCTCGCTCGCGGTTCAGACGAGCGAGATGATCTTCTCTTTCCTGGGCGCGAGTGGCCACCTGCACCCGTTTGGCTTCCTCTTCCTCCTGAAGCTGTTGCAAGTGGTGGCGGTTAACCTCCAGCTCGGCCAGTTTCCCTTCATAGGTCAGATGATCAGCTTCTGCCTCCTGCAACAATTCTGCATCTTGCGCCATAATACGCCGGAGCATATCAAAGCGGGTAAGAAAGTCCGACATACTGGTGGAGTTGAGTAGCACTTCCAGGTAGGATACCAGGCCGGCCCGGTATATAGCGCGTATGCGCTCGGACAGAGCCTCTCCCCTCTCTTGCATGCGAGCACGGATCATCTCCAGCATGCTTTCCACATCAGCTATGTTCTCACTGACCATCTCGATCTGCATTTCGAGGAATAACAGTTCCTTCTCACTCAGAGCCAGGGCCTGTTCCAACCGGTTCAGCTCGGCCAAAACGCCCTGTTCCTGTCGCTGGGTTGAGGCTAGTGCGTCCTTTTGCTCCTCAATGGCCCGGGTTAGCTCATCCAACTCCCGTTGGCGCTCCTGCAGAGCACGGCTGGTATTGGCTCCAACCAGACCGTTTCCCATGCTCACCAACAGGGAAAGACCTACCATCAGGACCATCACCTTGAACCTCATAGAAGAAAAGCCTCCTCAGTTATGTAAGAATCTGCGCACACCCATCAGACTGCCGCTAAAACCCATAAAAGCTCCTGCTCCCAACAAGATCAAGCGGGTGGTATCCATTATCTCATCCACTGGCACCAAGGGCAGAAAAGGAATGGTGAACCGGAGGTTGTCCACCAACCATGCATACCCGTAGCTGACCAGCAAGACCGCCACAAGCGCACCCACCAACCCTAAAAGCAGTCCTTCTACGGCGAAGGGCCCCTTAATGTAGCCATCGGTGGCCCCGACCAGCCGCATGATAGCGATTTCACGCCGGCGGGCAAATATGGTGAGGCGAATGGCGTTGGCAATGAGACATGCCGCTGCCACCAGCAGTGCACTGACCAGAACATAGCCGGTCAAACGCAAGAACCCGGTAACAGCCAGCAGCTGTTCGAACAGGCTTTGGGCATAGATCACTTCATCCACACCGCCCATCGCCCGAGCCACCTCGGCAATTTCATCGGCCGCCTCTGGCCAGGCCAAACCCACTTCCAAGGACGCAGGTAGAGGGTTGGTACCGCCGACCGCCCCGAGCACCGCACCCTGGTCTCCCAGGCGCTCGCACAAGCGCTCCAGAGCTTCTTCCTTGGACACGTACGTAACGTCCCGCACACCGGCCACCGTCACCAGTTGTTCGGCCAGAGTCAGGGCGTGTGCTTCCTCCACCTCGTCCTCAAGGTAGATGGTCATCTCCACTTGCTCCTCAACTTCGCTGGCCAGTGCATTGAGGTTGGCCGAAAGGATCAGCATGGCCCCAAACAGAACCAGGCAAAAGGTGGCGGTGCTCATAGCCACCAGACTCATGACCGCATTTCGCCTTATGCTGATAAACGCCTCGCGCACAGAATGTGCCAAGCATTTCATCACGAATAATATCCTCTCTCCTGGTCTCGAATCAGACAGCCCTCAACGAGTTCCACCACGCGCTTCCGCATGGTGTCTACCAGTGGCTGGGCGTGCGTTGCCATGACCACAGTGCAGCCCAACCGGTTGATCTCCTCGAGGAGACCGACAATGTCCCGCGCCGTCGCCGGATCGAGATTCCCGGTGGGTTCATCCGCCAAGATGATCCCCGGATCACGTACCATGGCCCGTGCCACCGCCACCCGTTGCTGCTCTCCGCCAGAAAGCTGGTCCGGACGCTGATCCGCTTTGTCGCTCAGGCTCACCAAACTCAAGACATTGCGAACCCGGCGTTTGATATCCCGTCCCGACACGCCCGTGACCTGGAGCACGAAAGCGATGTTTTCGTAAACTGTCTTGTCCGGCAGTAATTTGAAATCTTGAAAAACCATACCGATATTGCGACGCAATAACGGTATGTACTTGCGGTGCATGCGGGTGGTATCCTGGCCGCCTATGATGACTCTCCCCTGCGTAGGAGTATCTTCTCTATAAACCATCCGCACCAACGTGGTCTTGCCCGCACCGCTGGGCCCCACCAAAAACACGAATTCACCCTTCTGTACGTGCAGGTTAACATCCTGCAAGGCATGTTGCTCACCAAAGGTTTTCCACACATTGATCATACGGATCACAGCGCGCACCTCGCTCGTTGATCCGACTATTCGACATAATGGGATAAATACCTTCCAAACTGGTCAGTTCATGCATCTGCCCTGAATGACCCTTTCCGCTGCGGCCACCACCGCCCCCGGGGTGAGTCCGTACTCCTCCAGCAAAGGAGGTACATCCCCCGACTGACCAAAGCGATCCTGTATTCCCACCATCTCTAATGGCGTGGGACACTTTTGGGCCAAAAGAGCGGCTACAGCACTTCCTAAACCTCCGATGACGCTGTGCTCTTCGGCAGTGACTACCGCACGGCAGCGTTTTGCCGCATCAAGTATTGCCGCTTTATCCAGCGGTTTAATGGTGGATACATTGATGACCTCTGCGCTCATGCCTTGTTGGGCCAACAGGTCGGCTGCCTCCAGGCAGACTGATACCATGAGGCCAGAGGCGAGCAAGACCACATCACTGCCTTGGCGTAAACGCTCTGCTCTACCCAGAGTAAATACATGGTTCTTGGGCATTACCACGGGTACCGGATGCCGGCCCAGTCGCAAGTAAACGGGGCCGTCATGGCGAGCAGCCGCGATCACCGCACCCGCCGTCTCCACAGCATCACAGGGGCAAATCACTGTCATGCCGGGAATGACGCGCATGAGTGCCACGTCCTCTATGGACTGGTGCGATGCGCCGTCAGCTCCCACACTCACCCCCGCGTGGGTGGCAGCAATCTTAACTGGGAAGGCGGGGTAAGCGATGGACTGGCGCACCTGTTCAAACGCACGCCCGGTGGCGAAGATGGCAAAGGTGCTGGCAAAAGGGATCTTGCCTGATGCGGCCAACCCGGCTGCCACTCCCATCATATTGGCTTCCGCAATGCCCATGTTGAAGAATCGCTGGGGAAACTCCCGAGCAAACTCTGCCGTGGTCGTTGAACCGGATAGATCAGCATCCAAAACCACAATGCGCTCGTCCTCTCTCCCCAGAGCCACTAGTGTCTTCCCATATGCAGCCCGCGTTGCGACTTTATCAGACATCTTCATCCTCCTTGTTCAATGCGGCCAAAGCATCCTGCAGTTGATCGCTTGAGGGGGCTTTGCCGTGCCACTCGGCGCGGCCCTCCATGAAGGGAACGCCTCGCCCCTTGATGGTGCGGGCTAAAATCACCGTAGGGCGTACGGTGGATGCCTCATCAATGGCATGGGCAATCTGGTCAACGGCGTGCCCATCCACTTCCAGGCAGTACCAGCCGAAGGCCTGCCATTTCTCTTTGAGGGGAGCAATGGACATGACGCGTTCAACCTCGCCGTCGATCTGCAAACCATTGCAATCCACTAGAGCGACAAGGTGGCCCAAACGGTAGTGGGCTGCACTCATGGCCGCCTCCCAAATCTGTCCTTCTTGCAGTTCTCCGTCACCCAGAAGAGCGAAAACACGATAATCCTTCGCATCCAAGCGGGCGGCCAGGGCCATTCCCACAGCGATGGATAGTCCCTGCCCCAAAGAGCCGGTGGAAGCATCCACCCCGGCGGTCTGCTTGTAGTCTGGATGTCCTTGCAGGTAAGAGCCAAACTCTCTGAGTGATGTCAATTCTTCCACAGGAAAGAACCCGCATTCAGCCAGAGCGGCATACAGCACGGGGGCCGCGTGTCCTTTGGACAGCACAAAACGATCACGCAAAGGCCAGTTGGGCCGTTGAGGATCCACTCGCATGACGTGAAAATATAGCGTGGCCATAATATCCGCAGCCGACAACGAACCCCCGGGGTGCCCTGAGCCCGCCGCCGCTATCATGCGCAGGATATGCCTTCTCATTTCCCGCGCGCGCTTCTCCAATCTGGTCTTCGTGGTTATGTCCACCTCGATACCTCCCCCAATCTATCTTTTGCCTTTAAACCAGCGCGTCTTGAGCACCAAGAGAAAGAAGGCGGGCAACGCCAGCTGGCGCCGGTAACGCCGTGGTTCACGCAACAAGCGATACAACCATTCCAACCCATAGCGTTGCATCCAGCCCGGAGCTCGTGCTTTGTGAGCCGAAAGGATATCAAAACTCCCTCCCACCCCCATGGCCACCAGATCCTGCCAGAGGTGAGCATGATCGAAAATGAAGTGCTCTTGAGCCGGTGCACCTAGACCAACCAACAGCAACCGCGCACGGCTGCGGGCAATGTCCTGAGCCACTTGGCTGCGCTCGGTGACGAACCCGTGCTGAGTTCCTGCCAAGCGCAAATCCGGATAGAGCGCACGGCAGCGGCGCTCTAGGGCTGCCATCACCTCGGGCCTGGCCCCGAACAGATATACCGGCCATCCCTGTTTGGCCGCACAGCGCAAGAGCTCTGCGGTTAAATCAACCCCGGCCACGCGCTGGGGCAGAGGCCTTCCCAACATGCGCGAAGCCAGGATCACACCGACCCCATCGGCCACCACCAGTTTGGCTTGACGAAACACCGCCTGCAGCCGGGCATCTTTGCGCGATGCCATCACCATTTCAGCATTGGCGGTAATGACCTGATGTACGCCTCCGTGGTCAACAAGAGCAGCGATCGCCTGCTGGGCCTGGTGCCGGTCCAGGCAATCAAAGTCTACCCCCAGGATGTTGAAGCGCCTGTCCATTCGACCCCAACCTCTACCTAATGACAGCGTACGCCATCTTGTTCAACGACCACGCTATATGTTCCTCCCAACATGCAGCATTTACACTCCTGACTGCGGTGATATATACTAGACATAACAAGGCTGGGGAGGAAAGCATGAGTGCAAGATCGGTAATCATAACCACGATGTCGTTGAATCTGGGAGGAGCCGAGACCCACGTGGTCTCGTTGGCCAAACAACTGCATGAGGAGGGCTGCCAGGTCACCGTGGCCTCCAGTGGAGGACAATATGTGCCCCTGTTGCATCCCATACCGCATGTGAGCATTCCGTTGCACTCGCGCATGCCCCACAAGCTTATGGCAGGGCGCCGCCGCTTCGAGAAGCTGGTCAACAACGAAGCATGCGATATCTTGCACGCCCATGGCCGCATACCCGCGTGGGTATGCCGAAATGCCGGTGCCAAGATGAATATTCCGCTGGTCACGACCTATCACGGAGTCTATGCCAGCGGCTTCCCATGGAAGTGGGTTACCGTACCAGGCGATCATACCATCGCGGTGAGCCAGGATGTCAGCGAGCATTTGCAGCGAGCCTTTGATTTCTCGCCCCAAAAGATTAGCATCATTCCCAATGGTATCGATCTTTCGCTCTACAAACCCCAGGCCAAACAGGAGGCAGCCGCTCAGCTGCAGCTGAATCCGGATGCCACCGTTATCTCCCACTTGAGCAGGCTGGACGGGGCGTTTGCTGATACGGCCCTGTGTCTTATCCAGGCGTGCGATCAGCTGCTTTCCCGCTGGCCGGACCTGCAGCTGGTGATCGCCGGAGACGGAAATCGCATGGCAGAAGTCAGACGCGAAGCCCAACGAGCCCGTACCCGGGTGCACGTTCTGGGCGCACTCGTGGATACGGTGCCGGTGTATAATTCATCCGATGTGGTTGTGGCTGTAGCTCGCACGGCCATGGAAGCACTGGCTTGTCAGCGCCCCGTCATTATCGCCGGGGAAGGCGGTCTGGTGGGACCACTGACCCATGCCAATCAAGCCGCGCTGGAAGAGGCCAACTTCACTGCACGTACCTTGGGACAAGCACTGAATACAGAGCACATGGCTCGTCTCCTCGACTTTGTCCTGGGGCATTCTACGTTGCGGGAAGAAATGGCCGAGTTGGGCCGGCCTCTGATCGAAAAGAAATACTCCATTGGCGCCGCTACCGCAGCCATCATGGAGGTTTATGAACACGTCATCCGAACACATTAAGAAAAGGTGTGGTTAGAATGGGTAGGATTCTGGATCAACGCGGCCGCCTGTTGGGACGGATCAACATCATTGATCTCTTGCTCATCGTGATCATTGCCGCCGGAGTTTTGGCCGTGGCCCAGCACCGGCTGGGTTGGGGTGACCAAGCTGCGGCGTTGAAGCGCCAGCCCATTGAGGTGGTGCTGGTGGTGGAAGCAGTACGGGAACCGACGGTCAATGTCATTCAGCCCGGAGACGAGGTGTTAGACAGCCGTACCAACACGTACCTGGGTACCGTGACCAACGTAGAGGTTGAACCGGCCAGCATTGTATATCAAGGTTCTGACGGCCGTTTCTACGAAACCACTTCACCCAGCCGTATGGACATTTGGGTGACAGTGCGGGGTCCGGCTGCGGTGTCGGCCAATCTCATTGAGTTGGGCCATACAGAGATCCGCATCGGGGTGCAGGTACCCCTGAAAACCTACATCTATGCGGTGTCCGCCCGGGTTATGTACGTCAACCTATCGCCCGAGACATGATGAACGGGAGGGAAGGCGCCATTAACGTGGTGTGGAAACACAGTGGACCCGGTCGTATCCTTGCATTTCTGGCTCTGGCCTGGGAACACAGCTGGGTCAATGCCCTATTGCTGGCATGGCAATCTCAGTTGCGTAGCAGTCTCTTGATCAACACGGCCAGCCGGTGGTTGGCTCTGGACTCTTGGGATCGCTCCGGCTTAGCTCTGGCCCTGAACAGGTCCGCGATGCGCGCCGCCGCTGTCACCTCGGGCGTCGCCCGCCGACTCACAAAACATCTGGAATACTCACTCGCCTGGCGCGCGGGACAGACGCTGTTAGCGTGGGTGTGTGATGCCCGTGCCTTCCTCATCACCGCGTCGATCTTTCCCTTTACCAGGGACGTCTCATGGAGCGGTTGGCTTTTGGCTGCTTTTGCCTTCCTCTTTCCCATCCTTCCCACATCCATAAATCTGCTGTGGGCATGGTTGATAGCCGCCGCCGTGTTCCTGGGGCACGTTAACCTCCCAAACAAGCGGCCCTCACCCGTCGCCATTGCCTTGGCGCTGTTTGGCATCGCTCTGGTGTGGGCCACGGCAGGGTCGGTGGCCCCCGGCCCAAGCCTTACCGCTCTGCT
>SLSY01000100.1 GCA_007130145.1 Bacillota bacterium | reverse complement strand
TAGCGGGCGACCCAAAGCTCCCAAGAGCATGCCCGAAGACGTGGGGCGGGTGCAAACCCGCCCCGCACCTCTTTAGCGGCCGGACTGCCGGGTCTGTTGCCTGTCACGCTCGGCAAGTACCCTACTGATCGCCTTCCGAGCTCTACGGTATGTTCTCCTGCTCATGGCAATGGCTCGTTGACATGCATCCTGCATTGATTCATCGCCGTGATCTTTGATGCTTGCCCTTGCTCATTCTACCCTGTGAGCTACTTCTCCCACGTTTCGAATAGGGCTCCGCCATTCTGAGCGCTCGGTAAGACTACGCCATGTGCGTTGGGCCGTGAGCACGAAACCAAGCCAGCGTCTCTTCCAAGCACTGGTGCAGGGGTCGAGGAGAGAACCCCAGTTCATTTCGGGCTTTGGTAGCATCAAAGACGGGATTCGCCCGCAGTGTCTCCACCACGTCGGTAGTGATGATAGTGCGGGTTTTGGTCAGACGGGCCCAGCCGGTCATCAAGGTGGCCAGAGGCCCGATGACCCCGGCAGGAACACCCAGGGCAAGACGGTCCTGGCCCGTGATGTCACCAATAATCTCGACCAGCTCTCTCATGGTGATACGCTGCCCTGCCAGCAAGTAATACTCTCCGCTGCGACCTTTTTCGGCCAGGCCAATAAGAGCATCGGCCACGTCGCGCACATCCACAAACGTATAACCGCCGGGAATGTAAGTACGCACACGCGCGTTAGCGTAGTCTATGACGGACTGGCCTGACTCCGATGGTCTGAAGTCGTTGGGTCCTATCATTCCCGTGGGGCAAGCTATCACTGCGTCCAGGCCGCGTTGACAGGATGCCAAAACATGACACGAAGCGCGAGCTTTCGTCCGGCCATATACCATGCGCTGCTCGTCATCAAAGGGCTGGCCCTCATCGACCACCGTATTGCCTCCTGGCTCATGCAAGGCATGACTGGAACTAACATGGCATAGGCGCCGGATCCCTTTTTCCAAGCAAGCCTCAATGACGTTGTCTGTCCCTAACACATTGACCTGCTCCATCAATTCCTCGCGGCCGGGCGCAATAGCGATGACGGCCGCTAGATGATAGACGGTATCCACACCATCAAACGCCGCCATCAGACTCTGGCGATTCGTCACATCTCCCGTGACCGTCTCTACCGGCAATCCTTCAAGCGAGCGGAGATTGCTTTTTTCTCGCACCATACACCGAACCGCATCGCCTTGTGCCAAAAGGGATCGAACCAGGTTGTTTCCCACAAAACCATTAGCACCCGTTACCAGATTCACTGTCATACCTCCCATACATCGACCAATTCCACCTGCGGCACCACATTTAACCTCTTCCATTATAGACTAAGAAACTGGTTTTCACCCATCGCTCGTTGCCTTCATCCGCCGGCAGGCGAACATGATACGAGATCTTGGCAGGTAGCATGGGCCAAGCCTAGAGCTGGGCGGCCATAGACATGAAGGCGGGAAGTAGCTGGGGCGCTTTGCTTTATTTGGACCCCGCCCTCACGAAGTGGGCTCATTGGCCCCTGCGAGGGCCCGCAACACCTTTGGACAGAATATTTCCTCTAAATAAAAGGGATTGCCCCTGTCCCCGAAGAACACGTGTTCGTCGCATGTGGCTCTGAGGTTCACTCTCGTCGCGTTTTCCGCCGGTACACGTGCCGATTATAAGGCGACCCAAAGGGATCTCCCATGATCAAAAGACAGGTGAAGCAGAATGCACGCACTATCACGGCGATGGTTAGAAAAATCATCCATACTTCCTGAACAGCATCAACGGTATTGGCTGATAGGCAGCCTTGTCAACCTTTCTGTCGCACTGCCCATGTCGGTGATGACGGCGTTCCTACTGGAAGCAGGCTGGGACTATGTCGGTATTGGCGTTGTGGCTAGCATTATACTGGGTACATCAGCCCTGTGCGGTGGTCCGGCCGGCCTGATGGCCGACCGATTGGGTCGCCGACACGTGGTTACCTTCGGGGCCGTCAGCCTATGCCTGGCGTATGCAGGGTGGGCCTTTGATCCTGGGCTGGGCCCACTCTGGGCCATCTTCCAGGGGATCGGCTCCAGTGCAACGTCAAGCCCATTACAGGCTTGGGCGGTCGATGGGTTGCCTGCCCAAGGAAAGCACACCCCCAGCACCCTATTAGCTCGTGGCCAGACCTATGCAAAACTGGCAGCTCTGGCCGGTTCGATTGTGATCTTGGCCGCCAGAATTCAGGATTACCGGGCCGTATACTTAATAGCAGCCGTCGTCGCAGCAGTGGTCACCTCTTTGTCCTTGGGCTTGATGAGAGAAACACAAAGGCGGGTCCAGACATCGACGCGGGGCAAAAGACCACCCTTATCGCCCCAGCTGATTGCCGCGACGGCATATATGATCTTTTTGTTTCTCTCTTTCTCCTTCTACATGTTTCTTTGGCAGCCCGGTTTGCTGTCCCGGGGGCTTGGACCCCACCAGCTCCCGGCCTGCAACGGGGTTTTCTCCCTGGCTGCCGCAGCCAGCGCCCATGGTTTAGGACTGGTGCGCAGCCGCTCAGGCTTCACGCTGATGTCATGCATCCTTCCCGGCACAGCCGCACTGGGCTTGCTTGTGTCCACCGGTCACTCAGCGTTGATGGTATCCTTGGCAGGATATTTGCTCTTCAATGCCGCGTACTTCGGTGCCATGGTGGTGGGTCATATACTCCTCAACCGCGCAGCCGAGTCAGCCTGGAGAGCAACAACTTTGGGAAGCAGCATGTCCGTGGCCCTTGCCATAAATGCCCTCACCCAGCCCGCACTGGGAGCTTTAGTGGCCGGACAGGGTCCGGTGGTGGCGGGGCGTTTTGCGGCCCTCTTGTGTGTCCCTCTCATCCCTCTGGCGCTGTTGGCCAAGGGCAAAGATGATAGTTGAGATCCCTCTCCTCTCGAGCCAGACACGAACACGAAGCGAAGACTCCACCTATCGTTCCAAGAGTGCGGCGGGCGCGGCCATCCCGATTATCATGACAATCAGCAGCGAAAGCATCAGACCAACTCACTTTACGCGCAAAGACCATCTCTCGTCACCGCATATTGCATTCGGTCTTCTAAAGCGGATGAAAGCGTGTATCTTCTCATCGCCGACCACATCACGTATCACCCTTCAAAGCCCACTCTGAACCGATGCGACGCGGCAGCAGACGAGAAGATCATGAATACCAATGAGGCTGACCTGGCAAGCGCTACCTTATTCCCTTTTCTGGCCACCGGATGCAGAGCAAAACTACACCCGTCGCCGGCGACGGGTACTGAAGCGGCCGTCGGGCAGGAGCTGCCGATTCACTCCGCTGTCGTATAAACATGCAATCTCAATCTTCACGCGCGATCAGGCCAGCCGGTTGTTGATGATTGTAGCTACCACGGCCGTAAAGCCCTGTATGACTGCACCCCATGCGATGTCGGCCAAGGTCATGGTGAGGGTCCAACCCTTGAGTGTAGCGTAATTGGTTAGATCATACGTACCGTAGGTCGCCACCCCAAAAGCAGCCCCCCAGAGCAGGGCGCGCGTCACTGATCCGTCGGCCCGAGGGACGGCAAACAACACCGTTCCTGCCACCAGCAGGAGGTAAACAAGGATGGCGGGAGCCAAGCGTACGGTTCGTTCAAAGGCTACGAGTTCGCGATCATAAAAGCGCCGGGCCACCAGCCCCAGCCATACCGCATCCACGGCCAAGAAGATGGGGACGGTCAACGCAAACACCTTCAAAAAACGGATCCAAGTCATATCAAAAACCCTCCTCGTACTATCGCTGTGCAAAAAACCTAGCCGATATGATGCGCGAAGAAATGACAACGTCTTCCGGTATATGATATCATGAATTTATATTGTATATAATGACGAATTGGGAAAGGAGCGAACATGTCCAACATAAGCATCGTAACGGATAGCACCGCTGACCTATCAAGAGAGCAAATAGAACGCTATCAGATCACTGTCGTGCCCATCAATGTTATCATAGGAGATGAAACCTATAGAGATGGTGTGGACCTTCCCGTGGAGCGTTTCTACGAACGACTCGTCTCTGAGACCGAGGTGGTTCCCCGCACCTCTCAACCGGCTATCGGTATTTTTGCTGAAGCATACAAGCGTCTGACTGAAGCCGGAAAAGATGTGCTCAGCCTACACATCAGCGGTCGCCTCAGTGGCACGCTGAACTCGGCCCACGCCGCACGGGAGCTGGTGGACGGGCGGGTAGAAGTGGTGGATACCCTCACTGCTTCGCAGGGCGTGGGCCGAACTGTGCTGGTGGCTGCCGAAGCGGCCAGACGGGGAATGGAAATGCCCGATGTTCTTTCAGTGGTAAAGACCTCGGTTCAGCGCACATTCAGCGTCTTTGCCGTGGACACTCTGGAATACCTCAGGCGCAACGGTCGCATCGGCCGAGCCGCTGCGCTGTTGGGTTCGCTTCTCAAGCTGAAACCGATCCTCTATGCCGATGATGAGGGCATGGTCGCACCTTATGGCAAGGTGCGAGGAAGGTCAAAAGTCATCCCCCGTCTCATTGAAGCCGTACATGAGCAATTGCCGCAAGGAACAGCTATCAATCTATCCGTCGTACACTCCGGTGCCGAAAAGGCTGCCGAATCGTTGCTAAAGGAGCTGCGCCGCACCTATACCGTGGTGGAAGAGCATGTGGGTATGGTGGGACCGGCGATTGGCGCACATGTCGGTCCGGGTGCACTGGCCGTCATGTGCCAACCTTCGTTTGAGAATCTCCTCAACATCACCTTCGATTCGGAGCAAGCTGTATCTTTCTAAAGGGGCGTCGTGGAATGCATTCGTGGCGGTTGATTCTGATGGTCATCATCGTATTGGGCGGCATTGCTGTACTGGGAAGCTATGCCGTAGGTGCCATAAACCATCCCAGCAAGGCATCGGCTCTATGGGGAGGAGTTCCCCAGCACCTTCTGCCGGTATATACTGTGAGCATGTTGGTGTCAGCTCTCTCCTATTTCTTCTTCACCTATTTGGTGCTGTTCCGCTTGGACCCAAACCATGTTAGTCTTCTGTGGGGTGCCGACTACCGAGCCTTCTTTGTCATCTACGCGGTCATGCTCATAGGGTCTAGCTTATGGATGCCTCTGACCATACGTATGGTATCAGATCCCAGCCCCTTCATTTGGCTCAGCATTCGCGTGACCCTGGGTCTAGTGGGCCTGGCTTCTGCGGCTATCGTCATCAGCCTGTTGACTCTGAGCCCCCGCCCCCAAGGGTGGCTCTATGCCGTCGCGATCGTAGGAAGTGTGATCTACTGCTTTCACTGCGCCGTACTCGACGGGCTGGTATGGCCGGCTCTCTTTCCCCGTTGACGAGAGGGTTTGCACACAGCGGTGACAATTGGTGTGAGCCCCGTTCGAGACGGTGGCTCACCTTCTTTGGCAAAAAGAAGCGTCTATCCACTTCTGGATAGACGCTCTTTGCTTGAACGCTACGCTACAGTAAGAACAAATGCGGTGAGCGGACCATCATCACCGGCAAAGGTCGAAACGGTCTGCGTTCATCACCTTGTTCCATGCCGCCATAAAGTCCTCAACGAACTTCTCTTTGCCATCATCACTTGCGTACACTTCTGCAATGGCCCGAAGTTCAGAATTCGAGCCGAATACTAAGTCAACGCGTGTGCCCGTCCACTTGAGTTCACCGGTC
>SLSY01000002.1 GCA_007130145.1 Bacillota bacterium | reverse complement strand
TGGAGCGAGAGACGGGATTCGAACCCGCGACCCTCGGCTTGGGAAGCCGATATTCTACCGCTGAACTACTCTCGCCCGCTCTCTGATTATAAATCACACACCGAGCGATTGCAAGGGTTTGGTCTTGTATGTCGAGCCAACACTGCAGGTATATGGCTTGATGTGCACCCCGAGCAGCTCACCCGCTGTCCTCTCTCACTTCGTTTCTCACCTCATGATAAGAGACGGATACGTCATGCCTCTTCGTTTTTCATCCCGCTCGATGCGACATGAGTCACGGGAGGGTCCATCCTAATGTCTGTGGGAACTCCCGAACCCTTCAAGATCACCTCGGCATTCCCCGGCACCCGTTCGATGAGCCCTGATTGCACTTTATCTCCGTCAAACTGCACCTCTATGTGCGCCGGCATCAACATGCCTCCACGAGGCTTAACTTGAACCTGGCCCTCCCCTCGGTCAATGTCCATCCCGGGATACCGGCTTGAGCGCAGCCATTGGCTGAAGAACCACTCCAGATCCTGTCCCGTCTCGCGTTCACACTGGAGCTGAAACTGCGCGGGCCCCAGCCGGCGTCCCCCATACTCACGAAGGCAGCGACGGTATATGCGACCGAAGGCCTCTTGGCCCAAAAGACCTTCCAAAGCCATAAGAAAAGCAAATCCTTTCCCGTGCACCACCACATTATTATAGTCAAACCCGGGATCTTCCAGCTGCTCATAAGGACGCTCCACCGTCGTGTCATGCCCTCTTTGCATCCCCTCCCTGTAGTGATCCAGCAATTTATCGTGCATTGCCGCCGAGAGATTGCGCCGGCGAAAGTACATCCAGTCAACATAGAGTCCCATGGCGATCCATAACCACCCGGGGGCTTCAGCATAGTGATTTGGACCGCCCAGCATCCAAAAATCAGACCCCTTCTCGAGGATATGCTCCCCCCAATACATATGACCAATCTCGTGTGCCATGATCCATTGCCAGTAAAGATCGCTCTGAGCGGCAACGTCCTGCTGACTGTGGACGCAAATAACACCCGTTCCCAGGTTAAATCCACCCACACTGTGGGCGTAGCCGGGAGTAATGGCCAGATGAGAATGGGGATAGAAGCCAAACTCATCACGACAGACATGGATCACATCACATGCGATCTCAAGAAGTCGCTCTGCACCGGCTCGATTGGTACGGCGAGAAAGAGCCGCGACTCGGGTCAGTCCCGCATTCTTCCGTAGTATTTCCAGCTCAGACCCCAATGCGGCCCCAAAGGTGCGCATACCCTGACCCTGCCACTGGAACTGGCCGCAGGGCTGACCGCTTCCTACCCCTTCCCAGCTCGGAGGACTGTGTATGCTCACGCGATAAGCATCTGCCGTAGGGTAACCCCACCAAAGACGCGGATACCAATGATAGAGCAACATCACTCCTTCATCCGCCACCATGAGCCTGGTCTCAAATTCCAATTTGAGCACAACGGTCTCCCCGGATTCGAGCGGTCGTGGTAACGTCAACACCGTGGGAACCGGCTCGTCGCGTCGCTCGCTCTTGGCAAGTCCCACCGTATGCACCGAGTAGCTACCGTGACCATAGCGGGGGCCTTCTAGCGCTAGCTTCTTGATGGGTTCCTCAAGGGGGTTGACCAGATGAATGCTACCCTGCCCGCGCAGGCGATTCTCATCGGGCAGTATCTCCACGTCCAGGTTGTATTGGGCCCTTAATGCCTCAGCCGGGGCCCAAAAGGAATCCGCGAGGAAATCGACCGGCCTTCTATCTCTCTGTCTGGTGCTCACGTACGACCCACTCCTCTCCGCAGAACCACTCCATATCTTCTGATCTCCCTATCGCGCCACCAAAGGCTCGTGTACGCCTGTTAGATCATACCAGGAAAACACCCTTTATTCAAACTCTTCGTGTAATTTTCGCTCTGACTGTACCTCCCTGAGCATGAGGACCCCAAGATCGCCATGGCTCGCGGCCACGGTCACCATGAGTGGTTCTGCGCCCGGCCTTCGCCTGACCACCTGCCAGCACTTAGAAGATCGTAGCGCGTAAGACATCGTCTCCCCTCAGGGCCGGATGGTTTCCAAGGCGAAGCGCCGCCTCTTTAGAGGCGGCGCCGTTATGCACAGAACCAGTAGACTCTCTGTCCTTACGGACTCTCATTGCCCGGCCCGACCGTCGCCGGGATCTGTCTTCCCTTTGACTCTCTTCTCTTATCCCTGTGGCACCTGGTTCCTATAAGCTACGAACAGAACCTCACCGTAGCGATGCTAAAAGATCGGCTCAAGCGCCAGTGTCTGCGTTCGTTCCCGTCCAATGGACACCATGGAAATACGGCAGTTGGTCAGCTCTTCTACTCGCTTGAGGTATTCTCGACAAGCCTTGGGAAGATCGGCCTCGGTCTCGGCGGGCGGGAACTCAGCAGCCCAACCCTCCATCTCCTCAAGAATAGGCTCGCACT
This sequence comes from Bacillota bacterium, assembly GCA_007130145.1. Lineage (GTDB taxonomy): Bacteria > Bacillota > Sulfobacillia > UBA8153 > UBA8153 > SLSY01. The sequence goes on along the minus strand of SLSY01000002.1, from coordinate 45,981 downwards.
CTGCCAATGCAGTGATGCTGGAGGGGAAGTCCGCGATTCTTTCTCCTTTGTAACGATATCCGGTACAGATCTTAACCGGGTCAAAGCCACCCAGGGTATCTAAGCGTGTCACAGCCAGGCCACCAAGACCGTTGACACGGGCAGAGTAACGCAAAATGACGGTGTCTAGCCAACCCACTCGCCGCGGGCGTCCCGTCGATGTTCCGAATTCGTGTCCCCGGGTCCGTATGGCTTCACCGATGTCATCCTTCAGTTCACTGGGTAGTGGGCCATCACCCACTCGTGTGGTATAAGCCTTGGCCACACCGATCACACGATCGATGCGGGTTGGCCCGACCCCGGCGCCAATGCACGCTCCGCCCGCCGTCGGGTAGGAGGAGGTCACATACGGATACGAACCATGGTCCACGTCCAGCAGTGTGCCCTGTGCTCCTTCAAAGAGAACGTGCTGCCCTTCATCCAGCGCATCGTTTACCAACCGCACCGTGTCAGCAACATAGGGCCGCAAGCGGTCACCATAGGATAAATAGTGATCAACCAGCGCGTCGGCATCCACACGCTCGGCCCCATAAACCTTCTCCAGCATATGACTCTTGTGCTCGCATAGCGGAACAAACAGCGACCGGAATATCTCAGGGTCCAACAGATCCATTAATCGCAAACCAATGCGGGCGAATTTATCCATGTAGGCCGGCCCGACACCACGCCCGGTCGTCCCTAACCGTAAAAGCCCCTTGCGATCTTCATCCAGGCGATCTTGTATGACATGATAAGGGAATATGAGATGGGCGCCGGGAGAAAGACGCAAATTTGACACATCCACGCCCAGATCCTTCAGATAATCGAGTTCCCGCACCAAGATCTCGGGATCAATGACCACCCCGTTTCCAATGACGCACATCTTACCGGGGCAGAAAATGCCCGAGGGCACCAAGTGCAGCTTGTATTCCTGCTCTCCTACCACCACGGTATGCCCGGCATTGGGTCCGCCTTGATGGCGCACGATCACATCGGCTTGATTCGCCAGATAATCCGTGATCTTACCCTTCCCCTCGTCTCCCCATTGCGTCCCGATCACAACCACTGCCGACATGCACTTGTCCTCCTTAGCATGGTGATTTGACTTCTTTAGCGCAAGCGACTCATGATGCTCTTGGCCGCCACCATACCGGACACAGAGGCCTGAGCCAGGCTGCGGGTGACACCGGCACCATCGCCAATGGCAAACAAATTGGCTATGTTCGTCTCCAATTCCGCTGAAAGCTGCGGACGGCTGGAGTAGAATTTTACCTCCACCCCGTAGAGCAGGGTCTGGCCCGAATACACTCCCGGGGCGAGTTTATCCAAGGCCTCGAGCATCTCGAGAATGTTGGTCAAATGGCGATAGGGCAGTACCAAACTCAAATCGCCCGGTGTTGCCCCTTTCAAACTGGGGCGCACCATGCCCTTATTCAGGCGCCTTACCGTGGAGCGGCGGCCGGCCAAAAGATCGCCTAGCCTCTGCACCATCACCCCATCCCCCAGCATGTTGGCTAAGCTGGCAATATACTTCCCATACGCGATGGGCTCTGTGAAAGGCTCAGTGAAGGTCTTGCTGACCAAGAGAGCAAAATTGGTGTTCTCCGTCTGACGGTCCCGGAACGAATGTCCATTTACCGTGAGCACACCACGGTTGTTCTCCACCACCACTTCCCCGCGGGGACACACGCAAAAGGTGCGTACCAGATCATCAAACATCCGGGAGTAGTAACGAATTTTCGGCTCATATACCCGTTCGGTGAGATGATCCAGAATAACAGCGGGCAGTTCAATCCTTACCCCGATATCCACAGGATTGTTAGACAAAGAGAGGCCTAGTTGTTTGATCTGCTGTGCGAACCACTCCGACCCCTCGCGACCGGGGGCGCAAATCACATACGTTCCCCGGTATTCCCCCGCTGTGGTACGCACGCCCGTCACGCGGCCTGCTGTCGCCAAGATTTCTTCTACCTCAGTAGCGGTGAGAATGTCCACGCGTGGTTCGAGATGATCGAACATGCCCTGCAATATGGCGGGGCACCTGTCGGTGCCCATGTGGCGAATACTGGCCGGTACCAATTGCAGGCCGGCTGCTGCTGCTAAGCGCACTAAGTCTTTGATCTCGGCTGCGGTCTCGGCGTAGAGGCCCCCTTGGGCCCCATAGCGCACATAGACTTCATCCACGCACTGGATCTTTTGCCGGAGATCGCTTGCGTCAAAATAGTCGTTGAGAAAGCCTCCAAAATCAGGGGTGAGGGTGAGTTTTCCATCGCTGAATGCTCCGGCGCCTCCCCATCCGCTCAGCACCCCACAAGGGCTACAGCGGGCACACGCCTGGCCGGTATGCATAACACACTTGCGCTTTGCCAGCGGTCCACCTTTATCCACCAGCAGGACACTGCAATCGCTGTTGTCGGCCAGTTCCAATGCGGCGAAGATGCCGGCCGGGCCGGCTCCCACGATGATGACATCATATTGCTTCACCAAAACCCACCTTCCCTCAAGGGGCCCTCACAGTTTAGCTAATCCTCATACGTAGTCGTAAGGTTCTCAAACTTCTGGTGATCGCGAGCAAAAAATAGCTTCAGCGAGCCCGTAGGACCGTTTCTTTGCTTGGCAATAATAACCTCCAAGACATTAGGTTCTGCCGAATCCGGATTCTGATGCAAGAACATGACCACATCCGCATCCTGCTCGATGGCGCCTGATTCCCGCAGGTCGGAAAGTAGCGGCCGGCGATCCGTGCGCTGTTCCACCGCCCGGCTCAGCTGGGAAAGGGCCAACACCGGCACGCTCAGCTCGCGAGCCAGCGCCTTCAAGGAGCGAGAAATCTCGGAAATCTCCTGCTGACGGCTTTCAACCCGGCCGCGATTTTGCATCAGCTGCAAATAGTCCACAATGATGAGCCCCAGTCCGTGCTCGCCTTTGATGCGCCGTGCCTTGGCCCTGAGTTCCATCACTGATATGCTTGGGGTATCATCCACGAAGATGGGGGCCTCTCCTAGCCGCCCGAGAGCTACCGAGAGCCTGCGCCAATCCCCATCATCCAAATTGCCGGTGCGCAGGCGCTGACTGTCGATGGATGCCTCCGAACACAGGAGCCTTTGCGCCAGCTGCTCCTTTGCCATCTCCAGACTGAAGATCGCCACTGGCACCTGGCCCTCGATGGCCGCATTGCGAGCAATGTTCAAAGAGAAAGCCGTCTTTCCCATAGAAGGACGGGCGGCCAGAATGATCAGATCGGACTTTTGCAGTCCTGATGTCTTTTGATCCAAATCCTCGAACCCACAAGCCACACCCAGCGCGCTCCCCTTGTTGGAGTAAAGATGCTCGATGTGAGTGAGCGTCTCCATCAAGACTTCCTTGATGGGACTAAACCCCTGGGTGGAGCGACGCTGACCAATCTGAAAGACGATCTGCTCGGCCGCGTCCAGCAGCGATTCAATCTCCTCGTTACCCGCATAGCCGTGCCGGACGATGTCAGTCCCGGCATGAATGAGAGAGCGCAAGATCGACTTCTCTTGCACAATCTTAGCATAATATTCAACGTTGGCTGCCGTGGGTACAACGTTGGAGAGAGTGGCCAGGTAAGACATCCCGCCCACTGCCTCCATCTGTCCTTGTTGCTTGAGGTATTCGCTCACGGTGACCAGATCCACCGCTTCCCCACGATCAGACAGTTTGATAATGGCTTCAAATATGGTGCGATGCTGTTCGCGATAGAAGTCTGAAGGCACCAGAATCTCCATGGCTTTGAGAATAGCCTGGTGTTCGATAAGCATGGAGCCCAGCACCGATTGTTCTGCTTCCAGGCTCTGTGGTGGCAGGCGCTGCCCTGATTCCATCGTCATTCCCTCCGGTCTGGACACTCTATACGTTACTTGGCACGCACGTAAGCCAGTACCTGCTCCACACTATCGGCCGTTACGATCTCTATATTGGCCGGCGGATCGGCAATTTCACGTGCGTTCTCGCCGGGCACGATGACTGTCTTCATCCCAGCTTGTTTGGCACCGTAGATCTTCTCGTAAATGCCACCGATGGACTTGATCTTGCCCTGCAACGATACCTCACCGGTCACGGCTACATCCTGCCGCAAGGGCCATTCTTCCAAAGCACTGACCATGGCCAAAAGCATGGCCAATCCGGCAGACGGTCCATCCACGCGAGCTCCGCCTACCACATTGATATGCAGATCGTAGTCTCCCAGGTCGCGGCCGGTCAATTTGCGAATGACCGAGGCGGCGTTGAACACCGAGTCGCGGGCCATACTGCCGGCTGCCTCGTTGAACCGAATGGTCCCCTTGCCCTTCTCCCGAGCAGGGAATACCATCGCTTCAATCTCCAGTACCGAACCCATGTAGCCCAGCACACCCAGGCCGAAGGATTTCCCGATCTCGGGCTCCTCCGAAGAACGGCTGGGAGCATGGGGAATCAACCGGTTGCTCTGGATAGCCTGTTTGACATGGCGTTCCTCCAGCTGCAGAAACTTACGGGCGGGCCTTTTGCCCTCATTCTCATATAACGCAAGGCCGAAGGCATCGGCCAATAGTCCTACCGCCTTGCGACCCTCCATAGCATACTCGGTCATCAGCTCCAATACAGCCGGTTCCACCTTCACGCGCAGCCGGCGCGCGGCTTGCTTGATGATGCGGCGAATACTATCGGCAGACAGAGGCTCAAAATAGATCTCAGCGCAGCGTGAACGCAGTGCCGGGCTGATGTCTTCCGGGTCGCGCGTGGTCGCACCAATGAGCACAAAATCGGCGGGTGCTCCTTTTTCGAACAACTGTTTAATGTACTTGGGAACCTGGGGATCAGCCGGATCATAGTAGGAGGAGTCAAAACTGACTCGCTTGTCCTCCAGCACCTTCAGCAATTTGGACTGCAGCAGGGGATCCATCTCTCCGATCTCATCAATGAAGAGCAAACCGCCATGGGCTTCGCTCACAAGGCCCAACTTGGGTTCGGGTACGCCACCCTCGGCCAGATCACGCCGGGCTCCCTGATATATGGGATCATGCACCGAACCAAGCAAGGGATTGGTAACCTCGCGCGGGTCCCAGCGCAACGTAGTACCATCCACTTCCACAAAGCTGGCATCCTTTGCATACGGAGTGGACGGAAGCCCCTTGGCATGCTCAAGGACCAAGCGCGCTGCCGTGGTCTTGCCCGTGCCGGGAGGACCATACAATAAGATGTGCTGTGGATAGGGCGAAGCCAATTTTGCCAGCAAGGAACGAACGGCGCTGTCCTGCCCGACGATCTCTTTGAGACTGCTGGGCCTGACATGCTGTAGGACCGAACGAGCGACCTTCTGATGCTCATGCTTCTCCAGCTCTGCATACTTTCTAAGCGTCTGGGCATTTTCTACCGTTCCGTTTTCCTTCAATACTTGCGAACGGATGTCGCGCACATATTCCTCGTGCTTCTCTTGCATCTTCTCGGCTATCCGCTTCTCAATCGTCTCTTCCACCGACTTGCGGGCCAGAAGATCGGCCAACTCATCCTGTATTTCTTCTATGATGCGAGGTATGTCTTCCTCCTCGGGACTTGCTATCGTGGGATCCTCGTAGACGAGTTTTTGCAAGGCAGATATGCGCTCGGTGGATTGATCTGAACGCATCTCCTGCAGGGCACCTAATTTGCCCGCCTTCAACACCAGCCTCTCACTACCATAGATACTGGCCAAGAGGCCAAAAAGAGCTGCTATCTGGCGGCGAAGTGCCTCATCCCCGTCGAAGCGTCCGCCTAGTACTGTTCTTTGGTCTTTGGTTAACCGATTCAAGTAGTTATCCTCTCCCCTCTCCTCTGACATCCACGACGATACTCACCGTCACTTCAGGATGCAGCTTAATCTCCACTGTATGTTCACCTACGGTTCGCAGGCTTTCGGCCAGTTCAATCTTCTTTTTATCAACCTTTATATTATACTGCTTGCGGACAGCTTCGGCAATGTTCTTGCCCGTCACCGAACCAAAAAGTCGTCCTGTATCCCCCGCCTTCACATCTAACACCACGGGCTTACCCTCCAGCTGGGCCTTGATTTGCTTGGCCTCTTGCAACAAGCGGTCTTGCTTGTGACGACGTGTACGCTGGGTCTGTTCCAATGAACGCAGGTTTCCCTTGGACGCCTCCTGAGCCAAACCCCGGGGGAAAAGATAGTTGCGGGCATAGCCCTCCTTCACCTCAACCAATTCTCCTGCTTCCCCAAGGCTTGGTACCTTCTCTAGCAAAATGACCTTCATAGTATGCTGCGGCACGAATGTGCCTTCCTCCCTCCTATTGCTCCCGTCTCGTTGTTGGACTCCTCAGTCTTCGAAAGTCGAGCAGTGAATCAAACATGGCCGCGAATACGGTAACCTGCAGGAGAAAACCGGTGGTCACGATGATCCATCCCATCAAGACCTGTATGATCACGGGCATCTGGTAACGCTTCAGGTAAAAAGACATCACACTCAGACCCTGGATGAGGAAATATAGCTGACCTATCCAGGCCAGGTTGGCCCCAATCACAACCAAGAACTCCTGCCCGTGAAAGGCCTGTGTAGCTACGGAAAGCACGCCAAGTATGGGAACGAACACCAGATAATCCGGTGCTTGCCAGGTGGAAAAAGGCGGCACCGGGCGGACGATATGTCCCAGACGCCTGAGTACCGACCGTGCTACCTGGTAGCAGAGAAAACTCACAATGGCCGATGCGGCCAACAGCGAACCGGGGATGATGTATTGCAGGTTGGCTAGGGCATCGTCGATCATGGCTGTCATCTGCCGGGCCATATCGGGCTGAACCACTCCCCAATTCTCATACATCTCCATGGCTGCCTCAAGAGCTCCCAGGCTTTGCCGGAAAAACTCAACCGGTGACAGGCCCACAATCAAGAAGGTCGCGGTCAAAGATATGACTGTCACCACCGCCACGGCCCCGGAACCCACCAACACTGCCCAGACTCCCTGATAATCCCGGCGCATAGCAAATCCAAAGGTTAGGCCGATAATACCGTAAAAGGAAAAGAGCAAGATACCCTCCACCGGGCCAATGAGCATCACCAACACGGCTCCACTGGCCACCGCTGCCAGCACCGCCGCCCTCAGGCCATGCCGGAGTTGCATGACCACTACCGGCAAGGGCAAAACAAAAGCCGTTACAAAACCCAGCATAGGGATAAAAAAGCCTGCTACCGCTATCACTACGGTAAGCGCGGCCAAAAGCGCGCCCTGCGCCAGTATGCGAACGTGGGTCTGTTGCTGCACAAGAATACCCCTTTTCCGCTGCCCCATACCTATTCGGTTGTCCTTGACACGTTTCCTTCGCCCCGAGGGACAAAGCGCGACAAATGCCATCTTTACCATTCGACTCGCTCACGAGGCATGAAAGCGCTCGTCTAAATCAACGGCATATAGCCCGGAAAAAGCTAAGACCGTCTCCCGGCCTCTGGCGGGAGACGGTCCGTCGCATAATCTATTCGATGGTAAAGGGAAGCAACGCCATGATACGAGCCCTCTTGATGGCCACCGTCAATTGGCGCTGGTGACGCGCACAGTTGCCGCTAATGCGGCGGGGTAGAATCTTCCCCCGCTCGGTGATGAAGCGGCGCAGCTTGTTTGCCTCTTTGTAGTCCACCTTGTCGACCTTATCCACACAAAAACCGCAAACCCGTCGGCGCGGTTTCCGTCCGCGATCACGTCTCATGAGCCATCCTCCTAAAAGGGAACTTCCTCATCATCGAGGTTATCATTATGATCTCGGGACCCCGAGGGACGATCAAGGAACACCACGTTGTCGGCCACAACTTCTGCGGCCTCACGCCTTTGCCCCTCTTGCGTCTCATAGCTTCGAATTTGCAAACGGCCGTCCACCCCTGTCAGGCGACCCTTATTCAGATGGTTGGCGCATGTCTCGGCCAACTTCTGCCAGGTCACAATGCGGATGAAGTCCGTCTCTCTCTCTTGTCCCCCACTAAAACGCCTGTCCACGGCCAGAGTGAAATTGCACACGGCTTTGCCAGTCGTAGTATAGCGCAATTCCGGATCCCGTGTCAGTCGCCCGGTCAACACCACACGATTAATCATTCTTCCAACCGCCTTTCACCTTACCGGGCAGTATGACACCGCTTACTCTTCTTCCTGACTGACGATCATGTGGCGGAGCACACTCTCGCTCAACCTCATTCGCCGCGACAGTTCGTCGGTCAGTGCAACTTCGCCACGGAAGTCAACCAGCACGTAGTATCCTTCGTGCAAATCGTTGATCTCGTAACCGAGCCTGCGCTTGCCCCAACGATCGAGTTTGACCGTCTCCCCGCCGTATTCCTCGATGATAGAAGAAAAACGCTCAATCACTTCATTGAGCATTTCCTCATCGAGATCAGGGCGCAGGATATACATCATCTCGTAGTGGCGCATTCAGATTCACCTCCTTTGGACTAGCGGCTCCATGTTCCTCATGGAGCAGGAGTCATAGCAGACAGTCTCAACGAGGCCTGCCCAAACTCAGAGCCACACGGCGTGACTCGCTCCTCGATTATAGCACTGCCAGCACCGCGGCGCAAGGCAGAAGAAGCACTACACATTGAAGCGTATATACAGTATGTCGCCGTCCTGAACCCGGTAATCTTTGCCTTCCAATCTCACCCAACCCTTTTCCCGGGCCACCGTCATGGATTGGGCCTCTGCCAGTTGGTCTGTGGAGATTACCTCCGCACGAATGAACCCACGGGCCATGTCGGTATGGATCTGGCCGGCTGCCTCCAAGGCACTTGCCCCTGCCCGGAGCGAACGTGCCCTCACCTCTTTCTCGTTGACAGTAAAATAGGTGATAAGTGACAACGTGCGATACACCGCCTGGCTCAATTCTGCCAGCACTTCGCGGGACAAACCCAGTTCCTCCATGAACATATCCCGCTCCTCCTGGGTGAGCACCGCCAATTCGCTGCATATCTGCGCGCTCACCGGCACCACCTCAGATGCTTGGGGGCGGACATGCTCCAAGAGACTGGCGTAGTGTTCATTGTCCGATGGCTCCAGCAAATCCCCTTCATCAAGGTTTGCCGCGTAAAGAACGGGCTTGGCACTAACCATCGCCAGGGCGCGAGCGAGTTGCTCCTCCTCAGCGGACAAATCCTGCCGGCGCAGAGGCGTGCCCGTATCCAGCCAGGCCTCAAACCGATCGAGCATCTCTCCTTCTCTCTCATTGGCCCGGGCGGCTCGGGTCTTCCCTTTAGCCTCCTGGGCCAAACGCTGACGGCGCCGTTCAATGACCTCCAGATCGGCCATGCACAATTCGGTGTCAATGATCTCGACATCTCGCACGGGAGAAATGGTGCCCTCCACATGGGGCACATGGGAAGCAAAGAAGCAACGAACCACATGGATGAGCATATCCATCTCTCGAACATGGGCCAAGAACTGGTTACCCAAACCCTCGCCCCGGCTGGCGCCGCGCACCAACCCGGCAATATCCACCACCGGGAAGTCGGCACAGATCTGGTTCTCTGGCTTCATTATGGAAGCGATAACCTCCAAGCGTTCGTCCTCTAGCAACACCCGTCCCCGATTGGGATCGATGGTGGTGAAAGGATAGGCTTCTGCTGCTCCCTGGGTAGTCTGAGTCATGGCGTTGAACAACGTCGTCTTACCGACGTTGGGCAACCCGAGAATTCCACAGGATACTGCCACGTTTTTCCCTCCACTCACTCTTGTGGGCTCACAAACTCTTTGACGGCTTTCTCAAAGCGCGAGCGCCCCATCATGACGCGCCGACCGCAACAAAGACAGACGGCGGCCACGTCGGTGCCGGTGCGGGTCACTTCCCACTCCAGCCCCCCGCAGGGATGCGGCTTCTTCATGCGTACCACATCCCCCACCTCGATGCGAAGTATGGTCATGCTTCACTGTCCCCGCGTATCTTGGTGGCCGCAATAGGCACCTGCACGCGCCTAGGATAGGGAATCTCAATGCCTTCGCGATCGAAGGCCTGCTTAATGGCTTTGAGCATCTCCCGTTCCACGCCCCATTGCGTCATGGGCTCAACGCGGGACAGCACGCGGAATACCATATCAGAATCTCCTAGTTTGGCCAGACCCAGCACCGTAGGCCCTTCTTTGATGTCTTCATTGGTCTCGGCCAGTTCTTGCGACACCCTCTCCAACACTTCCAGAACCCTTTCGATGTCCTCCTCATAAGCAACGGACACATCCACCATGGCACGCATATTCCCCCGGGAATGATTGGTGGTCTTGCCCACGGTACCATTGGGGATTACGTGCAGGGTCCCAGAGAAGTCCCGGATCTTGGTCACGCGAAGACCCATTTCCTCGATGATCCCGCCCTCGCCGCCGGCTGTAACGTAATCGCCCACCGCAAATTGGTCTTCGAAGACAAAGAAGAAGCCTGTGATCACATCCCGCACCAGGTTCTGGGCGCCAAAGCCTATAGCCAGACCGACAATGCCGGCCCCAGCCAGAACACTCGTGGTATCCACACCCAGTTCACCCAATACGGCAAGAACCGCCGCAAATCCCACCACATACCGGATCACGCTAAGAAGCAAGCTCTCCAGAGTCTTGGTCCGCCGCTCACTTATGTTTTCCCGGGCATGGGAAAGAGTGCGTTTGACCAAGGGGTTTACCACCTTTATAACCACGCGGGCTAGAATATAGATGAGTACGATACGTAGCAAACTCCCGATGGCACTCCAAAGCACTGCCATGGTCAAGTTATCCGCAAACCACTCCATACATTCGTCCTCCTTCGTCCTCCTTCTTATAGGGATAAGAGCCGTTTGGCACTCAACGCCACTTGCAATAAGTGAAACATGGTGGCACGAGTACCGAGTTCTGGTTCAATGGCCAAGCGGTGCACGGAGGTAGAGCAGTATAAAAGGGCTACTCCCTGCTCCTCTAGGCGCTCCAGTGCCTGATGGTTGGCCGGATCTTCTTCCAGCTTCACGGCCCGGTTACTAAGGATGACCGCTTTCAGATTGCTCCCTATCTCTGCCAGACAAATCAGCAGTTCCTTCATCAAGATCCGTCCCAAACTCTCCTGGTCGCTGCCCAAATGATCGGAGGTAATCCAAATCACCACATCGCCTCCGGCATAGAGCGCTTCTTCCAAATGACCAACCTCTTCGGACAGATCAAGGTATGATTCGCACTCCTTGATCATCTGGAGCAGATCATCTTTGGTCTTAACCATGTGTTCCTCCCCCTGCAAATACAAGTTTACCTTGAATCCCGTCTAAACAATAGTCTCAGCACATGGATGGCGATAGCAGGTCCCAGCGGGCTGACATCTGTACCCACTACGTAGTGGTTCACCCAGATGGCCGCTGCGGTCACCAGTGCCAACATGGTATAAACGGTTAGATCGCGCAGGACATCTTCATAAAACATCAGCGAGACGGAGGGAAAGAGCACCCGTTCCATAACTGCACTCGCCACGCGAGCCGTCCAGAATGCGCCCAGACTCATGGCAACAAGCGGCAAGGAGCGCTGATCGAGATAACGCACCACGTGCACCATGACAACAATGGTCACTGCCCCTGACAGAAGAATACCCAACGTTCTCTTCGTCACCCCTTACCAAGCCTCCCCGGGGCCAACCAACTCTTTGCTTTTAATATCCGGATTAGGGGATGCTATCGAGCAATACCCGCATAACCGTCCCCTCTGATCCCACCGCGATGAGATATCGTCCCTCGCTATCCATATCCATCTTGTGGGCCACGATTTGCGTCTTCAGCACTCTTCCGCCAGCAATCTCCACAAGCCACAATCTTCCATTGAGCAACAAGGCGTGCCAGCCACCTCCGGTTTGAACATCGTCCAGCTGACCGCCCAGAGTTGTTTGCCATGTCTTCTCTCCCCAGGGATCGACGTGAGTGAAACGGTAACGGTTGAAGGACCCCACCTCTTCCACTACCAGTGAGCCGTGACGGGCGGCCGCCAAAGACAGAATGGGAGTGGCGGCTTGATACGTCCAGCGCAAATTTCCCTCCCCGTCATAAGCTACCAACGTGCGGTCCAGGGCTACGAGCGCCTGCCCGGGAACAATGGCAAAACCCACGGGGAGTTGTGAGCCCAGTTCTTGCTCCCAGGAGATCCCTTCCGGGGTAAACCGACATAACATTACGGTCAACTCATCCTCACTCGTGCGCAGACTGACTCCGGCGTAATCGTCTCCCCAAGAAGCAGCGTCGAGAAGCACTCGCCCGTCCCAAATCCAGTGCTGGACCTCTTCCCCTTGCCAGAGCTGCAAAGAATCTCCCACCGTCCACTGTTCCGCCACCGCCTGAGCCAACAAAAAGCCCGTTTGGGTGGGGAAAACGTGGGCCTCGGGAGCAAAATCAGCCACTTCGACGCTGGTTCCATCTGCGCCCGCGAGCAACAATGTATCGGCATGCTGCACAAGAGCGCCCCACGGAGTTAATTCCACCACCTGCTGGAGTGGCAGCGAAGGAAGGGGGGTTATTCCTCCTTGTGGGCTGATGGAAAGAAACTTCCCTTCTTGGGTAATAAGCAAACTCTGCCCCTGGGGATCAATGGCCAGCTTGCTAACCGCATCCACCGGCGTCTCCCAGGCTATAACGAGCCGAACATCTGCATAACCGCTGGTAAAGTGCCAGGCGACGGTCAGAAGGAGAACCCCTGCGGTCAAGAGAAATCCGACGGTCTTTACGGGAAACTTGTTTCTGGCTGCAGTCACTCTCTCCCCTTGGATACGTTGTCGTCTTGGTCGCATCAAGATCCATCACCCTCATCACGATTGAGCACGTCCTGCTCATAGTGGATTGATTCTCCCATAATAGGCCATATCCTGTCTGGTGCATGCGCATAGCCGACCGCAGAGCTTCATATACTCCATATACACATAATGAATGTGGGAGGCTTGTATGAGAATTCCAGACCGTAAAGGCGTGACCGCATCTCCCTTTCGCATTGCTTGCTCAGAAATAGGGGCATCGCACCGCATCGCTGAGCACATACGATGTGTTCTTGAACACCTGGGTTATCATCCGCACCGACGAGTGGTCATCCTGTGCATCGGCACCGACCGTTCCACGGGGGACGCTCTAGGTCCTTTAACCGGGAGTCTTCTCTCCTCGTGTCCTGGGATGGACGCTGAGGTTCGCGGCACGTTGGAAGAACCTGTTCACGCCAGCAATCTGACAGAAGAGATAGAGAGAATCTCCACCGGATCCAATCCCATAATCATCGCTGTTGATGCGTGTCTGGGCCAAACCAGCCAGGTAGGTACGGTGTCTGTGGGAGTTGGCCCCTTACGGCCGGGAGCAGGAGTGAACAAGTCCCTGCCCGCTGTGGGAGACCTGTATCTAACCGGAACGGTGAATGTGGGCGGTTTTATGGAATATCTGGTACTGCAAAATACTCGTTTGAACTTGGTGGTCAAGATGGCCCGGGTGCTTTCCGGCAGTCTGGCCCAGGTGTTCGGTGGGGTCTGGGAAGGCCAACCACGATTTGTCGTTTAGGGTGCCTTGCGACCACACTCGACCTCATTGAGCAGCCGGAGCACGTCCTCATCTTCAACCTGGGCAAAGTCCTCATACCACTGTCCTACCGCATAGAAAAGCGACGGTGTATGGAGACAAATCACATCATCTGCCCACTCTCTTAGGGGCTCCAACGATTGCGACGGTGCTACCGGCACTGCAACCAGGAGGTGTTTGGGGCCTTCCTCGCGCACACTCTTCAGGGCGGCCTGCATAGTGAATCCCGTGGCGATCCCATCATCGACCACAATCACTGTGCGTCCGGCCATGGAGGCGCGCTGTCGGCCTTGCCGGTACAGCTGGCCCCGGCGCCGAACTTCCTGCAACTGCCTTTGGGCTTCGGCTTCGATATATTCACGCGTTGCGGTCCCCTGTGAAACCATCTCTTCATTTACCAGCAGCGTGCCGTTTTCCGTGACCGCTCCCACCGCCAGCTCCGGTTGGTAAGGAGCACCAATTTTGCGGGGAATGATCACATCCAGTTCTCCTTTGAGTCGGCGCACCATTTCATAGCCAATGACAACCCCACCACGGGGAATCGCGAGAATGAGTAGATCTTCACCTCTTACCTCGCACCTGCGCGCGCACTCGTCAGCTAAACGCTTTCCTGCCTCGTGGCGGTGGGAAAACGTTCTCATCGTGTCTCCCTCCTCCCTATATCTCATTATACCCAAACGGGCAGGGCGGCGCGCAAGGTCTCCATGCTAAGAGGCACACAACCAATCACTTCTCCGTCCGCCTCTATATTGAGAGAATGCACTGATTCCACTCGCACACGGCGCGCTCGATACGTCTGGATCTTAGGGAGATGAACATGTTTTCCGGAGTAGATCAGACTGAGGGCCTGAAGAGCTTCAAGCCGAGTCACGTCTCCAGCGATTACCACCTCAAACACACCATCGTAAAGATCTGCCCCGGGTGTGGCCAGCATCCCCCCGCCAAAATACCGACCATTGCCCGCCACCAGTAAGAACACGGGTTGCTCCCATGTCTTCTCATCCAGGGTAATGCGACAAACTACCGGTCGGTAGTACCACAACATCTTGAGGACATATACGACATATGTGAGGGGTCCGTTTACGTAGAGGCGACCCTGGTTGACCTGTTGGCAGACCTCGGCGTCAAAACCAACGCCAGCCACGTTGAAGAAGTATTCGCCATTGGCTTTGCCCAGATCGATGTGGGTCAAGTGCCCATGAAGACACGTGCGAGCGGCCGCCAACGGGTCTGTGGATATCCCCAGACTCCGCGCCAAGTCGTTACCGCGACCCGCCGGAATAACCCCCAGCGAAATCCCTGTCCCCACCATTCCGTTGACCACTTCATGCAAAGTGCCATCACCCGCAATGACGATGATGGTATCGTACCCTTCTTCTGCCGCCGCTTGCGCTATCTCGGTAGCGTGGCGCCTGGCACGAGTGAACTCGGCATCGCAGGCAAATTCATTTCCAGTTAGATAGTCTTCCACCTTGCTCCAGGCTTTCAGAGCACGTCCAGCCCCAGCAATGGGATTGATAATTACCTTGACAGGCACAGGCCTTACTCCTCATCCATTGTGCAGGTTCTTGAAGCCTTACTGGTTCTTCTTGTTCTTAGCATTCGATGCTGGTGGTGTCGCTGCCGATGGCTTGGATTCGGAGGTGAGTTTGGTGCTATCCTTGCTTCGGTTGGTCTTCTCTTCGGCTCTCTTGATAGAGCTGGTATCCTCCTCGGCTTTCATGGTGCTCTTGCCCGCAAAATGAGCGCCGGGAGAGATCATGAGTTTGGCGACCATGATGTCCCCTTCCATATGAGCGGTGGGCATTAGCTCCAAGCGCCCGCGCGCTTCCACATTGCCCTTGACCCGTCCTGCGATGGTAATATTGCGTCCCTGTATGTTGGCTTCAACAGAAGCTGCTTCGCCAACCGTTACATCTCCTTCCCCACAGACAGTGCCTTCTACCTGCCCTTCAATCCGCAAGGCTCCGCTCACTTCAATGGTGCCACTGCATTTGGTCTCCCGACCAATCACCGTATCAATGCGATCGGGCCGGATTTCACGAGACTTTCCAAACAAGCCAACCTCTCCCCTCGTCATGAGACCCTACTGCTCTCACCTAGGGCTCGTGGATAAGTGATACTCCCAAGGGTCCTTTCGCTCGCCGTCCACCCATACCTCATAATGCAGGTGGGGACCAGTGGATCGGCCGGTGCTACCAACCAGCGCGATGACATCACCACGCTCCACCCAATCATCTACTTCCACTAAATTGCGCCAATTGTGTGCATAAAGAGTCTTGAGGCCGTATCCGTGGTCGATGATGATGCAATTGCCGTAGAGTCCATTGTATGCGGAAAATTCCACCACACCATCGGCTGTGGCCCGGATCTCGGTGCCGTAGTTGGCAGCAATATCGATCCCGTAATGGAACGCCCAAGCTCCGGTAACAGGGGAACGGCGCATGCCAAAGCCCGAACTCACGCGACCAATGACCGGCCAGATAGTGGGTCGCGCTCGGAAGTAGTCAGCCGCATGAAGGATGACACGGTGTAGGTTGTCCAAGCTTTGCTCTGCATCGGCTGAGCGCTCGTACAGTTTCCCGAGGGCAGACGTCAGTTGGTGATAGTCGCGGGGTGCGGTCGGGCCGATAGCTTGACTCCCTGTCTGCACGGCCCACAAGCGATCGACAGGCGGGTCCTCTAGGGCGTTGCGCGACGGCAGGCCCTCTGGAAGGAGGTCTTCATCTTCCAAGAACGTTCGTATGCGCTCGTCGGCGACCTCAAGGTAACGGAGTCTGGCAGCCAACTCGTCGGTCAAGCGGTCCAGCTCTTGCAGCTGTGTTTCCTGCTGATGTTTCGCGGCGCGCAGATGATATATCTCCCTAATATCGGCGGCAACATCCAAATAGTGATGGATAAAAAGACCCGCCACCACGAGGAGCAGGAATGCCACCACGCCCATGAAGAGCAAGACTCCGCTGGAGACATGCCATTGCCGGGTTGTGCGCAAGGCCGGGACGATGATGATCGATAATCCGTTCTTTTCACTTCTCACTTTACCTTTGCGTCCGAACACGTGGTAGTTTCCTCCGATTAGCACAAATACTCTTGCTTGCTTCGGCACACAAGACCCATATCCTGCCTCATGGCAACCTCTCGATTCCCATCAGAACGGCCCTAACGATGATACAGGCGGGGAACCCGTGGGCTGATTCCCGTCAGTATCTCGTGGGGGATGGTTTGAGCTAACCGCCCCATATCACTTGCATCGTGTTCTGGGCCCAGTAGTGAACATATGGCCCCCGGCTTGGCCCCGGGAAGATCGGTCACGTCAATCATGAGTTGATCCATACACACCCGCCCCACCACGGGCGCAGGCTGACCCTCAACGTAGATTGTGCCCCGATTGGACAGGATGCGGGGATAACCATCGGCATACCCCACGGGCAAAGACGCGACGGTACGCGTTGATTCTGCCCGGTACGTGCGATTATAGCCCACCGTATCCCCTTTGCGCAGGGTCTTAACCTGAACCATGCGGGCAAGCCATCTCAAGGGAGGCCTCACGGTGAACGGACGGCCCACAGTAGCTGAAGGATAGTAGCCATACATGATCAGGCCCGGGCGCACCATATCCAGATGCGCTTGGGGAAAGTCAAGTATGCCCGCACTATTGGCAGCATGGCGGCATACAGCGGTGAATCCTGCGTCCTCTACCATCTGCCAGGCCAAACGAAATTGCTTTATCTGTTCCTTGGTAAACTGGGGATCTTCATCGGCGGCGGCAAAGTGGGTAAAGACTCCCTCGATGCGTATGTGGGTATGGCCCTTGAGCTCTTCGAGCAGTCGCGCTAGATCCGGCCCGGGCCGCACACCAATGCGATTCATGCCTGTCTCCACCTTGACGTGGATGCGGGCCTCTAGCCCCCGATCTCCTGCTTCTCTTTGAAGAACGCCCAGCATATCCTGGTCGATTACCGTCAGGGCAATGTCCTCTTCAAGGGCAATACCCACCTGCCAAGCTGGGGTATACCCCAACACGAGTAGGTCCGCAGCGATTCCGCCCCGGCGCAGCATCACCGCTTCATCTATGATGGCAACGGCAAGTGCTTGGTAGCCAAGATCCATTGCGATGCGGCTGAGCTCCACGTCGCCATGGCCATAGGCGTTGGCCTTGACGACGGGCATCATCTCGGCTGGCTCAACATGGGCCGCTATGGCCTCAAGGTTATAAGCAAACTGCAGCAAATCAACTTCCACCCAGGTAGGCCTAGTATTTCGCCCCAAGAGTCCCTTCGCCTCCTTTGCCTTCAGATAGCCCGGTTTATGGCGGCAACGGCCAGCACCAGAAGGGGTGCCAGCAAGATAGCAGGGAGCAGATTGGCCACCCTCAATTTGGTGATGCCCAAGAGATTGAGACCAATAGCAACAATGAGGAGCCCCCCTGTGGCTGTCATATCAGTAATGGCCGCCGGCGATAGCAATGGTTCCAGAGAGTGAGCGAGCAAAGTGATGCTTCCCTGATAGAGAAACAGAGGGATAATGGAGAACGCCACACCTATGCCCATGGTAGAAGCGAAGATGATGGACGTCACGCCGTCCAGGGTTGACTTTGCCAGCAGGATATCATACTCCCCGGTAAGTCCATCCTGCAGTGGACCCATAATAGCCATGGCCCCCACGCAATAGACCAGCGTAGACGTCATAAATCCGTTAACAAAGTCCCCGCCTTCGCCAGCAAAACGCTCCTTGAGCCAGGCGCCCGCCTGTCGCAGGCGTTCCTCCAACGCTAACTCTTCGCCGATCACGGCCCCTGCAGCAAGAGAGATGATGATGATCACCAATTGCTCTGCACCCAGGGCCATCCGCAAGCCAATAAGTATCACGGCCAGACCCACCGCCTGTACCACAACCGTCTGGTGGCGGCGCGCCAAAGGCCCGAACAGCCCCATGCCCAGCGCAGTTCCTAATAAGATAGCTGCTACATTAATGAATGTACCGGTCACGATGTTCCTCCGCCCGATGTTTCACGTGAAACATTGCCTAGTTTTCATCCAACAAGAGCTCCATGAGCCGCTCCAAATCTTCGGGGGAATGGAAGCGAATCTTGATGACCCCTTTCTTCTCTCCAGTAATCTGAACTTGCGTGCCCAAGGCCTCTCCTATCCTGTCTTGCACATACCGCAGATCGGGAGACGGAACCCTCCGCACCGGTGGCCGGCGCGCTCCCAAACGAATGAGGTTCTCCAGTTGGCGAACGTTAAGGCCCTCTTGGGCCACCCGCTGCGCCATTTTCACCTGCGCTGATCCATCTCCTATGGCCAAGAGCGTTCTTGCATGCCCTGGTGACAGGTCTCCCTTCTCGAGCATCTCCTGTACCATGGGGTGCAACTGGAGAAGCCGCAAGGTGTTGGCCACTTGCGACCGGCTCTTCCCCACTTGCTCCGCCACTTGTTCCTGGGTCAAGGAGAACTCTTCCAACAAGCGGCGATACGCCATGGCTTCCTCCAGCGCATTCAGATCCTCACGCTGGAGGTTCTCCACCAACGCTATCTCCATCATCTCTTGTTCAGTGCATTCCTTCACCACAACGGGGATGCGCTTCTGTCCCGCCTGCTGCGCAGCCCGCCAACGTCTCTCCCCGGCTATGATTTGATACCCGTCACCGTCACTGCGCACCAGGACAGGTTGTACCACACCGTGTTGCCGGATGGATTCCACCAGTTCCCTCATGCCCTCTCCGTCAAAGCGCTGCCGCGGTTGGTAGGGATTGGGTCGTATCTCCTCAATATTAAGTTCGCTGGCTCCAACTGCTTGGTTGGATTCTACCTCATCTGGCATCAGGGCTTTGAGCCCCTTGCCCAGCCCCTTCCTGGCCATGCTGCAGGACCTCCCTTGCTAATTCCCGGTATGCTTGGGCACCCCTGGATTTCCCGTCGTACGCAATGATGGGTTGCCCGAAGCTGGGCGCCTCGCTCAGCCGGACATTGCGCGGGATCACCGTGCCATATACCTTTCCACGGAAAAAGCGCCTTACCTCCTCAACAACCTGCATGGCGAGATTGGTACGACCATCAAACATCGTCAGCACCACCCCTTCCAAAACAAGCCGGGGATTTAGGTGTGTCTGCACGAGTTTGATGGTGTTCATCAGCTGCCCCAAGCCCTCCAGGGCGTAATACTCGCACTGGATGGGCACCAAAATGGAGTCGGCCGCTGTGAGTGCGTTGACCGTAAGCAAGCCGAGAGACGGGGGACAGTCGATGAGAAGAAAGTCATACTGGCCACCAACCGTTCCCAGCGCTCCTTTGAGTTTGCTCTCCCGGGCTATCATGGAGACCAACTCAACCTCGGCACCAGCTAGATCCAGCCGCGCCGGCACCACATCAACGCCGGCAGAAGCACTCTTGCACACAACTTGAGTCAGCGGCAGACCCTCGATGAGTACATCATAAATACACTGCGTAATCTCGCGCTTATCCAGGCCCAGGCCACTTGTGGAATTGCCTTGCGGATCGATATCCACCACCAGGACCCTCTTGCCAGCCTCAGCCAAAGCGGCTGCCAAATTGACCGCTGTCGTCGTTTTGTAGGGTAGATCAAGGCGGTCGCTCAACCCCCCTCCGAACCGGGCATGCACCTTTCAATGCACCCGGCTCTCCCGTCACGCTGAGAAAAGCTGCCGAATCTGTAACGGATAGAAACTGTGCTGGTCTCCCCCTGAAAGGCCCGCTCTACCTTCATCACGGTCTTGAAGCACCCGGTACTTGGCAGCTGCTTGCCTGAGAGACAGTCCATCCTTCTTGGCCAAGGTCTTCAGAAGGCTTTGGCCATGATAGAAGTGAAACTCCCTCAGCCTTGCGCGCAGGTTATCTGCCTCGCGGAATGTCTGAAACCATGCTGTCAGTTCTTGCCGGTAGATCTGGACAATCCTGGAGGCTGTCAGGTACAAACGATCGTTGCGGGCAGCGGGATGACCGCGGTAGGTGAATGGCCGCCGCCACCGCCGCAGGGAGTCTCCCGGAATCAGGAGAAAGCAACGCCGGCGGCCGGCTCTCACCGCATAGGGGCCAAGCCGGACGCTTCCCCGGCGGATATCCGCTGCGATCTCCAGTTTGACATCCACTCCTCTGGCCCCGGCGACGTTCTCGATAGCAGCGCGTTGCTGGTTCATGCTGGACTCCACACGTCCCAAAAAGAGGACCTCATGCCCCTCGATGAAACGCCTGGTTGCAGGATGCATGGCCTGCATAGACGCTTGCAGCCTCCCACAGGCAAGTCGCTTCAGCATCTTTGCCACTCTCCCGTCCTTGCCCTGAAACAAGTGAAACCGGTGCAGCAACTCCCAAAAACGCCCATCCTGCAGGTGGGGGCCGAGTAGGCGATAGAGAGCGTGCCATCCATCGCAGGCAGTTTCGATATCATAGCGCAAGGCCCAGCGACACTCTGGTGAGGCCTTTACCTGCGCCCACCGATTGGTGTCAGCATCGTCGCGCTCTTGAGGGAACATGGCTTCAAGCAGGCACATCACTGCCTCCTCTACCCATGCGTCTTCTTCTCTACCTGCTGGATAGTAACGCTCTGCTCTCAGCTGGTCCCCCAACTCATCCACCCGCGCTCTAACGCCTTCCCGGTACATCCCGGGGTTGTAAAGGTAGCGGTAGACCCTGGAAAACACAAATCCTTCTTTCTCGGCATTTCTTCTCAGGGCCCCCAGGACCACTTCAGCTCTTTGCATTTCGCATACCTCCGTAGTTCTCGGGTCACCCGGTGACCTGTCCTCCTTCGCCCGCCCCAGAGGGCCCTGCACAAGCAGGTTGTAAGCGGCTTTCCCGCTCTCCGACTACTATGAGGACTCCGTTGCCTTGATGAAACGTCTCCACGTTAGGCAATCTCCGGTTAGCTCGCGCACAGAATGACTTCCCGTACAGTGTAGGTGCTCCGTCCGTTTCCCTCACGCAATCATCCTGCGTATGAGGAGGGTCAGAGCGTACGAGGCAAGCAGGGACTTGTCTCGCAGACCACTCCCAACACCCGATCCATTCGGGTGTTCCCGGCGGTTTGGGCTGGGAAACTAGAGTTCAAGCAATCCGGCCTTCACCATGCTGTACCTTGACTGCAAAGAGGCGGGCAAGCGCTGGGCTCCCCCCCTTCCGGCATGCTATGTTCGCTGCTAAAATAGCCTTTCGACTGCAGCTGGAGCCGGACAGTCACACCGATCTCGCTCTCATCGGCGACCCCTCAGGGCACTGCAACGCGAACCATCTCGGACGCACCCCTACTCCGCCCTTTTGGTTCACAATGGCGATAACTCTATCCACTTCGTCCTCCCTCCTACTGTTTCATACTCCCTCGCTCTTTCGGCAAGGTCGCCGTGCTTCCCTGTTTTCTATCCTGAGAGACTTTCAAAAAGCAAAAAAGCGAGGGGCCCTCGCTCGAGGCACTCCCTCGCTTCTTCTATCAAGACCACGCCTCTTACACCATGTGGATACCTCTTAGACCCCTTTCTCGCCGGGCTTGGCGATACTGACTTGAATGCGCCAGCAACGTTCATCCTCATCCTCTTCCATGACCGCCTCTACCCCCGTGCGCCTCAGTGCCGCCACTACCTGACGGAACGAATTGAGGAAGATGCGCAGGTCCTTGAAAACACGTACCCGCTGTCGCTTGACCGGGGGATGGGGTGAAGCCTCCTTGGTTACCTCATCCACCAGTTCGTCGGTTTGAGCCACATTGAGGTTGCCAGCAAGCACCGTCTCCATGATCTCCAGCTGCTGCTTGTCACAAGGTAATCTGAGCAAGGCACGAGCATGCCGCTCGGTTAGCGCCTCTCGTCGCAGTTCTTCCTGCACGGCACCAGGGAGTTTGAGCAGTCGAAGTTTGTTGGCGATGGTGGGTTGGCTCTTTCCCACTTGTGCTGCAATTTCCTCCTGCGTGAGCGCAAACTTGCTCATGAGGCTACGGTATCCCTCCGCTTCATCAAGCACGTTCAAACCCCGGCGCTGCAAGTTCTCCACCAACGCCAAGAGGGCCAGCTCTTCATCGCCCACCGAGCGAACGATGGCAGGAATAGTTTTAGCGCCCGCCTGCTTGCAGGCCCTGAGCCGCCGTTCACCGGCTATCAATTCGTACCCCCGGCCCACTCTTCGCACCACGACCGGTTGCAGCACTCCGTGCTGCCGGATGGATGCGGCCAACTCATCAATATCTCGGCCCACTTCTGTCTTGCGTGGTTGGTACGGATTAAACAAGATGGACTCAACCGCTAAGTTCAACACGGTGTAACTGCTTTCTTTCTTGAGTTTGCCGCGCATCTGCCCTCTTCGTAGCACCCGCGCCACCCTCCTATGGTAGAATATGGTAATCCTTCGAGGGCACTCCCTCGATCTCCTTCCTTTTTATGGCAATTCGAGGGGTCTTTTTTGGGGCTTCCCCGCGCGGCGCGGATATCGTGTGGGGGTATGGTCAACTTTACGGATGCGAGCGAGGTACCGAACACCCTGTTCGCAGGGCAGATCAAAACACATATCATCTTCGACTTGTCCCCCGAGCGTAGCAAGGACCCCGCGAGCTTCATCCAGTTCTTGTGGCCCGGAGGGTCCCTTCATCAGCAACCACACCCCGCCGAGCCGCACCAGGGGAAGACACAGCTCAGCCAACACGGCGGTCGTTGCCACCGCCCGTGCCGTGACAGCATCGAAAGACTCCCGGTAAGATGATTCTCTGCCCAGATCTTCGGCACGGGCGTGAACGGTGCTCACGTCGTCGAGTTCTAATGCCCGGGAAATATCGCGAAGATGATCAATCTTCTTGCCCACCGCATCCAGCAACGTCACCCGCGTGGTGGGCCATGCAACGTTCAACACCAACCCGGGAAAACCGGAACCTGAGCCTACATCCAGAAGGCTCGCATGGGGGGGAGGGGTCCAAATGCGCATGCAGGCCAAGGAGTCAATGACATGCTTGATTTCGGCCTCCTCAGCATGGGCGATGGAGCTGTGCGGGAATCCTTGCTGGGCAAGGATGAAGATGAGGCGGTCTAGCTTTTGCAGTTGCTGTCGGGAAAGAGTAAGCCCCCACCCGGCCAGCGTCTTCTCTACTCGTTTGAGCTTCATGATTGCTTGTTTCTCGCGTCCAGCTGGACCAGAAGAATCGCCACATCGGCGGGGGAGACCCCGCTGATACGACTGGCCTGCCCCACCGTGGACGGGCACAGTCGCTTGAGTTTCTCCCGCGCCTCATACGACAGGTTCTTGGTGGCATCGTAATCAAAGTCCTGCGGTATCTTACGGTGTTCCAGTTTACGTAGCCGCTCTACCTGTCGCTCTTGCTTCTCAAGATACCCCCGGTACTTGACGCGAAAGACAACCTCAGAAGCAACATCCCGCTCTACTCCGACAAGATCCGGGGCAATGCGCTGCATATCGTCCCAGCACACATTGGGCCGCAGCAGCACCTCTTCGAGGGTCATGCCGGGATGGGCCCGCCCCTGTTTCATGGCTTCTACCAAGGCTAGGCTTTCTTTATCCCGCAGTCGCCGGCTGGACAAGCGCTGCAATAGATCGTCTACTTTATCACGTTTTGAACAAAACTGAGCGTAACGCTCCTTCTCCACCAGACCCAATTGAAAGCCTAAAGGAAGCAGCCGGTAATCCGCGTTGTCTTGACGCAGTAGTAGCCGGTATTCTGCCCGGGCCGTAAGCATACGATAGGGTTCATCTGTTCCCTTGGTGATGAGATCGTCAATAAGCACTCCTATATAGGCTTGATCACGTCCGAGCACCACCGGCTCTTCTTCGCGTAGTGAGCGGACGGCGTTGATGCCGGCCAGCAAGCCTTGGGCGGCCGCCTCCTCGTAGCCGGAACTGCCGTTGATCTGTCCAGCACAGTAAAGACCCGCCCGCGAGCGACACTCCAGCGAAGGCGTCATCTCCTGTGGATCGAGACAGTCGTACTCAATGGCATAACCCGGCCGCATGATTTTGGCCCGTTCGCATCCGGGAATGGAGTGGAGCATGGCCAGCTGAACTTCCTCCGGAAGACTGGTGGAGAGTCCCAGGACGTACATCTCTTGGGTAAACTCTCCCTCCGGCTCCAGGAATACCTGATGGGACTCTTTGTCGTGAAAACGCACGACCTTGTCCTCGATGGAGGGGCAATAACGTGGTCCTGTTCCCTCAATACTGCCGGTATAAAGCGGAGCCCGGTGCAGGTTACTATTGATGATAGCGTGAGTCTCGGCGGTGGTATACGTGAGATAGCAATCGGCCGGAGCCGTGGTTTGGCGCCAGCTGGCCGAAAAGCCGGGGTGCTCGCGCTCACCGGGCTGCACCGTCATCTTATCCAGGTCCACTGAGCCAGCATGTACCCGGGGAGACGTGCCGGTCTTGAAACGGCGCATGGGCAGGCCTAGTCTTTCCAGCTGCCGGGCGAGATGCCCTGCCGCCAGCTGCCCGTTGGGTCCAGCGCGGTGGGCATGTTCCCCGGTGATGACCCGTGCCTCCAGATAGACTCCGGTCGCCAAAACAACAGCATGGGAACGATAGCAAAGGCCAGTGGCCGTGAGGACACCCGTCACACGTCCATGATCCGTGAGAATCTCCGTGACCAAAGCCTGTTTGATGTCAAGGAGGGGCTGATTCTCCAAACGGCGGCGCATGAGCTGTTGATAGCGATGTTTATCACAGAGGACGCGCAAGGCTTGAACGGCCGGGCCCTTGCCTGTATTCAAGACGCGGCTCTGCAGGGCGGAACCATCAGCAATTTCTCCCATGACACCACCCAGAGCGTGTATCTCCGCCACCAAGTGTCCCTTACCCGGACCCCCGATGGCTGGGTTACACGGCATAAGCGCGATATTGTCCAGATTCAAGGTCAACGCCAGTGTCTTGGCACCCATGCGGGCACTGGCCAAGGCTGCTTCGCAGCCGGCATGGCCTGTCCCTACCACAATCACGTCATAGGTCTTGTCTGACGAAGCCACAACCTCCACCTACTTTCCCAAACAGAAATCCTGAAAGATCCTGTCCACAATGTCAGCTTCCAGACTGTCTCCGGTGATCTCTCCGAGCGCATGAATGGCCTCACGCACGTCAATGGAGACGATGTCGGCGACTTCCTCGCGCCCCAAGGCCTCCAGAGCCTGTTTCAGGCTGTCATGGGCACGCTCCAGGCAATGTGCATGACGCATAGAAGCAATCAGTGGCCTCGCTGAACTCTCGTAGCTTCGTCCCAAGAACAGCTGGGCGATCAAACGCTGAAGCTCCTCCAAGCCCTCCCCGGTGCGGGCGGATATCTCCAACCAGGGCACATTGTCCACGTGAGCCTTGAGCCAATCTCTGTCTACCTTCTTAATGTCCAGATCGCTCTTGTTCAACAGGACAACAGCCCGCCTAGAACCGATCATCGACAAGAGGCTTTTGTCTTCTTCAGTCAATCCCTGGCTGTCATCGAACACCACCAACACCAGTTGGGAGCTTTCCAAGGCCCGGCGCGCCCTCTCCACCCCTTCCTGTTCCACCGCATCCTCGGTCAGGTGAATGCCCGCGGTATCCGTGAGTACCAACGCGACTCCGCCCTGCACCACCGTCTCCTCGATGAGATCACGGGTGGTGCCAGCAATGGGTGTCACGATGGCTCGTTCCTGACCCAAAAGGGCATTGAGAAGGGAAGATTTGCCGACATTGGGCTTACCGACAATGGCAGTCCGAATCCCCTCGCGTATGATCCGGCCTTCACCAGCTCGCGCAAGGAGTGCTTGCAGCCGTTCTCGCATCCGTGTCAAATCGTCTACCAATGGCGGACCAGCATGCCCATCTATGTCTTCATCGGGAAAGTCAATGCTCACTTCAATGGTGGCCAGAGAGCCTAGCAGCTGATGACGCAGCTGTGTGATTTCCCGAGAGAGGGTACCTTCCAGCTGTTGGAGCGCCAGGTTCGCCGCTTCGTCGCTCTGGGCCCGGATCATGTCGCACACGGCTTCTGCTTGCGCCAGATCAATGCGTCCATGACGAAAAGCTCGCTGCGTAAACTCACCGGGTTGAGCCAACCGTGCGCCCGCCTTCAGCATCACACCCAACACCCTGCGCAAGGGCATCGGGCCACCATGGCAACTGACCTCGACTACATCCTCGCGGGTATAACTCCTTGGCCCTTGCATATAGGTCAAGAGCACCTCGTCCAAGGGTTCCTCGCGGGCCGGATCAACGATGCTGCCGTAGTAGACCCGGTGGCTCTTGAGACGCACTCGCTTCTTGGTCTTGCCCGCACGAAACACCTCCTGAGCGATGGGGCGAGCCTGCGAACCACTCAAGCGAACAATCCCAATAGCCGCTTCTCCCGTCGCTGTAGCGATGGCGGCAATAGTGTCTTCCATATCCACTCCACTCCATAAAAAACCCCCGGTAGCGTCAGGCTTCCGGGGGTGTGGTTAACCTCACCTACTCATGGGGCCGGCGATATGACGACCTTTCGGTAGGGATCGGATCCTTCACTCTCGGTCATGATGCCCGGATAGTCCTGCAGGGCCATGTGCACGACCTTGCGCTCATGGGCATCCATGGGCTCGAGTTCCACACTGCTTCCGGTTTTGGCCACCTGCTCCGCCATACGTCTTACCGTGGACCGCAGTCTTTCTTCGCGCCGCTTGCGGTAGCCCTCAACATCGATGCTGAGACGCCGGCGATCCTCAGGATGCCGCCCTGTCACCAGTTTGGTAAGGTACTGCAAAGCGCTCAGAGTTTGGCCTCGCCTGCCAATCAGAGATCCCACATCGTCTCCGGAAATCTCACAATAGATACCATCGTTATCCTCAATTATATCCACGCTGGCGTCAATGTCCATATGCCCGAGCACATCGGTCAAGAACTCGTGGACATGCTCGACCTTGCTTGGCACCGGTAGGGGAGAGGAGTCATCCTTATCATCGGTGTTACGTGCTTTTACTCCCTCTCTTTCACCTACCCCCGGCCCGGGTCCTTCATACTCCACGCGCACCAATGCTTCGCGACTGCCGATCAAACCCAACCAGCCAGATTTGGGCTCTTCCAGAATGGTGATTTGACATTGCTCCTTTTCAACCCCCAGCTCCTCCAGCGCCAAATGGAGAGCTTCATCCACCGTCTTACCGCGTCTTTCCACCGATATTGTCATTTACTATCTGCCTCCTTGGCAGGGGTGTTTCTGGGTACCAGGTAACGTTCTGCCACGCTGAAGACATTGCTGGTAATCCAGTATAGAGCCAACGCCGCCGGAAACCGCGAGGACATCCATCCAATCAGAAGAGGCATGCCCACCTGCATAGCTCCCTGTGTACCCGGGTTACCCGTCGCGGGGGGCGTGCTGACCTTAACCTGAAAGTACGTCGTAACACCGGCCAACACCGGAAGAATGATTCGATCCGGAGACCCCAGCACAATGCCCAAGAATGTTGCGTCAGCGAGTGCGTCAAAGTTGTTCAGCGCCTGAAAGAATGCAATGAGGAAAGGAAACTGTATCAAAAGCAACAGACAACCCGAGAGCGGGTTCACTCCGTGCCGGCGCCACAGCTCCATTTGCTCTTGATTGAGCCTCTGCGGGTCATTTTTGTACTTCTTTTGCAGAGCCTGCTGTTCTGGTTGCAAAGCATTCATCTTCTGGGTGGAGCGGGTCTGAGCCAGAGTAAAAGGCAGAAGCACAGCGCGGATAATCAGCGTGACAATGATAATGGCCACACCATAACTCCCCGTGACAAGGAATACTCTCTGCACCCCTTCTCGCATCAAGTCCGAAAGAAAACCCACAGCAAGACCTCCCTTTATTCGTGCCCCTCCTCAAGGAACGGGGTCATATCCTCCTTGCGAAAACGGATGACACCGCAAAATCCGGCGCACAGACAGCAAAAAGCCCCTCCGGGTGCCATGGCGATCCACCGCCTCCAGAGCGTAATGCGAACACGTGGGGATGAACCGGCAGGAAGGTCCGAAGAAAGGGGAAACTACCGCTTGATAGAGTCGAATTATTCCCATCGCTATCTTCCTCAACGCACCAACACTCCGCTCCGCGAGAGTAGATCAACCAGCGCCGCTTCGGTCTCACCATAGGTAGAAGCCGCCGCGCGCGCCCGGGCTATGATGAGCACTTTGGCCCCCGGCGTAATCATCGCAGCGTGTTTGCGATATGCTTCCTTGAGACGCCGCCTGACGAAATTCCTCTTAACGGCATTGCCCACGCGCCGGGACACGGAAAAAGCCGCTTGCGCGCTGCCCTCACCCCAATGACAATAAAGGACCAGCACCCGGTTGGCCCGAGAGTGTCCCTCCCGATATACACGTGAGATGGCTTTAGCAGAGGTCAAACGCTGCTGCCGCTGCAAGGACACTTCTTAATATATCACGCCGAGAGCCGCGTGCGTCCCTTGGCCCGGCGCCGCTTCAGCAGACGACGACCGGCAGCAGTACGCATGCGGGCTCGGAAACCATGGACGCGCTTGGCTTTGCGATTTTTTGGTTGATATGTTCTCTTCACGGATTTGTGCCTCCAAGTCGAATTGAATCACTAGGATTATATCCTTTTGTCGGCGAGAGTGTCAAGGAAGGCCAACGCATCGCCCCTGTTTCACACGCTGCTCTTGCGGCTACGCCGCACCATTGGACCTTATGGCTAAGGAAATGTGAACTTTGGTGGTTCTTTTCTGGCTGGCCGTGCAGGAAGACGCCCTCGTGGGACGAATGGTTAGAACTAAGTTCTCAATACAAGACCAGCTTACTGCCATTCTAATTCCTGCTTACATGCTTGTTTGAGGGTTTTTTGCGAACATACTTGTGCGTTGTCAAATGGCGCCAACTTTGCTATCATGTTACTGTGAGAATCGCCGGGCATTCCCGGCGTTTCTTGGCCTTTATCCACAGTCTGTGCATAAGCCTGTGAATAACTTGTGAGAAGTCTATGAAGACCAACACAGATACATACCCCACGTAGACAGGACTTGTTGGATTACTGAACAGCGCCTTTTGGGTCGCTAGCACGGCCTTTGTTTATACAGAAGTTGAATGGGCGAAGGACTACGGTTACAATCCCTCGAGAGGATGGTACGGTCATTATGGATGCAGATTTGGGTCATATCTGGGATCAAACTCTTGAGGCAATGGAGAAGGAGCTGCTTAAACCTAGTTTTGAGGCCTGGCTCAAGAACACCCAGCCGCTGGACTTCGACGGGAATACACTCACCATTGCTGTCCCCAACCAATTCACCAAGGACTGGATTGAAACTCGCTATGTGCCCATGCTGTGTAAGACTTTGCGTTACATAACCGGACAGAAGGTGGGCATTGCCTTCAGTATTCTGGAGGTCGATACCTCTGCATCCCCCGGTGACATCGCCGTCAAAGAGCATCCCAACGGGGGGAAGAAAGCACGCTGGACCCAACCGCCCACCACCCTCAATCCCCGCTACACCTTCGACACCTTCGTCGTGGGTACCTCAAACCGATTCGCCCATGCCGCCTGTGAAGCAGTGTCCGAAGCCCCGGCCAAGGCGTACAATCCCCTTTTCATTTATGGGGGCGTAGGGCTGGGGAAGACCCATCTGATGCAAGCCATTGGCCATTGTCTTTATCTTAATAATCCTAGCATCAAAGTGGTCTATGTTTCGTCGGAAACCTTCACCAATGAGCTGATTATGGCTATTCGTGACGGACGCACCGTGGATTTTCGTAACCGCTACCGCAACATTGATGTGTTGCTTTTAGACGACGTTCAATTTGTGGGCGGCAAAGAGAGCACGCAGGAAGAATTCTTTCACACCTTTGATGCTCTTCACCAATCTGCTAAACAGATCGTACTGTCCAGTGACCGTCCCCCAAAGGAGATCTCCACCCTGGAGGAACGGTTGCGCACCCGCTTTCAATGGGGTCTTATCGCTGATATCCAGCCCCCGGACTTGGAGACTCGCATCGCCATCTTGAGGAAGAAGGCCGAGTCTCAGCACCTCTCCATTCCCGAGGAAGTCATTGGTTATGTGGCCCTTAGCATTGAGACGAACATTCGGGAACTGGAAGGCTCTTTGATTCGTGTCGTAGCCTACTCTTCCTTGACCTCACGCCCCATCGATGTGGATCTGGCCAAGGAAGCTTTACGCGATATTTTGCCGGATCAACGCCCGCGCGTTATCTCCTTGGAACTCATCCAAAAGCATGTCGCCGACTACTATGGGCTTACGGTGGAGGATCTCAAAGCCAAAAAGCGCAGCCGGGCTTTGTCGTTCCCTCGTCATGTGGCCATGTACCTTTGCCGGGAATTGACTTCCTTTTCTTTGCCGCGCGTCGGCGAGGAGTTTGGCGGCCGGGACCACACCACTGTTATCCATGCCTGCGAAAAGATTAGCAAAGAGATAAAAGGGAACCCCTCCTTGCATGAAACTGTGCAATCCTTGGAGAAAGAGATCATGGGGCGACAGTCGTAGGGTGGAGAACTCTGTGGAAAGATCGTGGATAGATCGTGAGTTTGAGAGATTGTGGACAACCTTCACCGCACAGGGCTCCTTATCCACACCTCAGCTCACAGGGTAAAAGCGCCTTCTTACAGCGTTTCGACAGTAATCCACACAATTCACAGGTCCTTCTACTACTCCTAATTCAATCAATAAGTGTTCAAAGAAGCTATACTCTGTTGATAATCTGACCCGGGGAGGAAATCACATGGACATTCGTATCAATCAGGATCAATTCATGCAATCTTTACAGGTTGTGCACCGAGCGGCCGCCAGTAAGTCCTCAATGCCCGTGCTCAATGGCATCTATCTTAGGGCAACAGCACCCAATCTTTTGTATCTAGCTGCCACAGATCTGGAGATCGGCGTTTCTCTTACCATGGAGGCAGAGGTAAGAGAGGAAGGTGCCATTGTGCTTCCAGCCCGCATTCTCACCGAAGCCGTGCGCCGGCTTCCCAATGCTCCTCTTGATATCACGGTAGATATGACCAACTTCAAGGCGCAACTGACATGGGGCGCTCGATCTTCGTTCGATATACACGGCGTGGAACCAGAGCAGTTTCCCACCCTTCCGGAGGAGAAGGAGGAGTGGGGTATGACGATGAACAGTGACACCCTCAAGAAGATCATCATGCAGGTCATCTTCGCTACGTCGCAAAGCGATCGCAGACCCATTCTGGCCGGTGTTTTGTTTGCTTTAGAAGACAGGATTTTGACGGTGGCGGCCGTGGATTATGCGCGGCTGGTGGTGAGAAGAATAAAGTTGCAAGGACGTATCAGCGGGGACGGCCAACGCAGCGTCATCCCGGCGCGTATTCTCAATGAGGTTATGCGCAGCATGGGTAGTGAAGACAGGGAAGTGGAGATAAAACTGTGCAACAGCCATGCCTTCTTTACCATGCGTGATTTAACCATATCAGCCCGCTTATTGGAAGGGCAGTTTCCAGCTTATGACCAGTTCATCCCGGCAGAAGAGAAATACATTTCCCACATGGTCATCAATACCGAGGAGTTTTTGCAGGCAGCCGATCGGATGTCGCTTGTTTCTACTGATGATGATCGTACCGTCCGTATACAAATGCAAGATCAGGGCGTACTGGTGAGCGCATCGACCCCGCAATTGGGTGAGGCCAGAGAAGAGATTGCTGCCAACTGCACCGGAGAAGCCATGGACCTTCACTTCAACGTGAAGTATCTTCAGGAAGGATTGCGCCATATGGAGGAGGAGACGGTGGCGGTGAATCTGACCGGTAAAGAATCGGCAGCGACGTTGACCTTCCCTGATAGCGAGGACTTTGTCTACGTGATTATGCCTTTGCGCAGTGAGGGTGAAGAAAGCGCTGTATGAGGATACGAGAACTCGGACTGGAGAATTTCCGCAACTACGCCAGACAGGTCTTTTCCTTTTCGTCCCACATCACCATTCTCAGTGGGGGGAACGCGCAAGGAAAGACCAATGTTCTAGAATCCCTCTATTTGCTGGCGGTGGGAAAATCTCATCGCATGTCTGGGGAAAGAGATTTGGTGCGCCGGGGAAAAGATGGATTTTCCCTCCACCTGAGTTTGGAACGAAACGAGGTCAACCACCAAATCGAATCCGGCTATTACCCTGAGAAGGGAAAGAGGCTCAGGGTGGATGGAAGAACCTACAAGAATCGCTTGGGCGGTGTGACTTCGGGTCTAAAGGTGGTCTTGTTTGCCCCAGAGGATCTGGAACTGATCAAAGGGGCACCGGCGGTCCGGCGGCGTTTCTTGGATGAAGAGGTCTTTCTCGGTTCTGGAGCCTATCGCAAGCTGCTCAATCGCTTTCACCGCGCTTTGAGTCAGCGAAACCGTGTCTTGAAGGACTACATAGGTCAACCTATACCCGATGAACTGCTCCTATCCTGGGACCGCCAATTGGTGGAAAGCGGCTGCGATCTAGTGTCGCAAAGAGCCCAGATCATAGAGGAACTAGCACCCATTGCCGCGGCCATGCATCAGAAACTGAGTGACGGCACAGAAGAAATGATTGTGACGTACCGTCCGTCGGTTGTGGCCGACCCTGACGTATATCGCGCGCGTCTTATGGAGAAAAGACCCATGGAGCGGGCCAGGGGACTATCCCTGGTCGGCCCTCACCGAGATGATCTTTCGCTGCAAATTGACGGGCTTGAGTTGAGAAGCCATGGCTCGCAGGGTCAGCAGCGCTGTGCGGTTTTGGCCCTGAAAGTCGCCGTAAGAGACAAGATTTGTCAGCGTGAAGGCGTCATGCCCATCTTACTTCTGGACGATGTCCTCTCTGAACTGGATACTTCCCGACAAAAGCGCCTTCTGGCGGTATTGGGAGCAGAAAATCAGACCATCATTACGTGTACTGATAAAGAACTCATGGCAGGTTCACCGGCTATGCATCAAGCTCATCTTTACGAAGTAGAAGAAGGAGTTGCAAGGAGAGTGCGGTGAAGTTGGAACGAATAGACGGTGCGGTCAACAGTGTTTTGGGCCGCTTGGGGCTGAAAAAAGAGGCCAAGAGAATGCAAGTAATTGCCGCTTGGCACGATTTGGTTGGTGAGGATCTGGCGCTTCGGTCAGCTGCCGTGCGTGTTCGCAATGGCGTCCTCTGGGTGGAGGTGAGCGCACCGGTCTGGGGCCAGCAGATCGTCTTGCACAAATACGAGTTGCTTTCTCGCATCCGAAGCAGATTTGGCCAGGGCTTGGTCAAAGACATTCGCACCGTATTGGGCACAGCTCCTTCCGGATTGCTCCATCGTGACAAGAGGGAGAAGGGGAGAGGGCAGAGAATAGCCGTCAGGGCCGATCATCAGCGCCGGGCCGATGTCATCACGAGCGCTGTAAGGGATACGGCTCTCAAGGAACGTCTGAAGCATATGGTTGCCCAGGGTTTAGCTCGGCAGGAGTGGAACAAGGAAAGAGGATGGCTATCCTGCAAGAAGTGTGGTGCTCTGTGTCCTTCCCTGGCAAAAGGCAGCTGTTTTATTTGCCGGGATACAGAGCAAGCCCATCGCGTGGAAAAACTCAAGTTGCTTCTTATGCAGGTACCCTGGTACAGTTACTCGGAGGCCTCAGAAGAGATGAAGGATCTGACCCGAGAAGAGTACGCTGCTGTTAAGGAAGTGATTGCGGCCACATGGGAAAGTGCTGCCAACCGGCTCAAGTGGTCCGATCCGGCCCAGGGGTCTCATGTGAGACGCATGCTCTTAATGCTGAAGCACGGTACGAGGCCAGAGAATCTTCCTCCCGTGACGACGCACACAAGGAATAGAAAGAGAGGCGACCGGACGCAAGCGAGGGACGGCGCCAACTGGTAGCGATTGTATGTTCGTGTATTTAATGATATAATCAAACATGTTAAGCTATGGAGGAGGAAGGTATGTACTTGCACGTGGGCGGTGATATCAGCTTACCGTTGGAAGAGATATTCTGCATTGTCGATTTGCGGAATATTGCTCGCCTGCCGATCAATCAAGCCTTCATCAAACGGGCTCAAGAGGACAGGAATCTGCGCAGAGTGGGCGACGGTGAAGACATGAAATCCATGATTCTTAGCACCCATTCCGTATATCTTTCTCCCATATCCTCGGCTACTTTGAGACGAAGGATTCAAGATCATAGCTGGTTGGAGTAAACCATAGGTTCTCCTTAGAGGAGGAGGTCCCAAGAGTTGAAGGAAATCGTGAAGCACACTGACTACGACGAGAATCAAATCCAAGTGTTGGAGGGGCTCGAAGCCGTTCGCCGACGGCCAGGCATGTATATCGGGTCCACAGGCCCGCGTGGGTTGCATCACCTGGTGGTGGAAGTGGTTGACAACAGTGTGGATGAGGCTATGGCGGGAGAGTGTTCCCGCATCGCGGTTACGTTGCACGATGATCATTCGGTGAGCATCGCAGATAACGGCCGTGGTTTTCCCGTCAAGATTCACGCCAAGACGGGGCGTCCCGCCGTGGAAGTAGCCCTGACCGTGCTGCATGCTGGCAGCAAGTTTGAAGAGGGTGTCTACAAGGTATCGGGTGGACTCCACGGTGTGGGTGTGACCGTAGTCAACGCTCTCTCCGAGTGGTTGGAGGTTTGGGTCAAGCGCGATGGGGGAGAATACCACCAGCGCTACAAGAAGGGGAAGCCCGCCAGCGACCTCAAGCGCATCGGTGAGAGTGACACCACGGGCACCTGCATACGGTTCAAACCGGATCCGGAAATCTTTGAGGAAATCGAGTTCTCCTTTGACACCATCAATCAACGCTTGCGTGAACTCGCGTTTTTGAACAAGGGATTGTACATTGAACTCAACGACCAATTGCAGGAGCACAAGGTCACATACGAGTACAGTGGAGGCATCCTCCATTTTGTCGAGCATTTGAATCGTAATCGCGATCCGCTGCACAAGAAACCCATCTACTGCGAGGGCAGGCGCGATAATATAGAAGTGGAAGCGGCGCTGCAGTACACTGACTCCTATACCGAGACCATTTTCTCCTTTGCTAATACCATCCGCACGACGGAAGGGGGCACCCATGAGGCTGGTTTGAAAACCGCCTTGACGAGGGTGTTTAATGATTATGGGCGCAAGCACAATATCCTCAAAGAAAACCAGTCCAACTTATCGGGCGAGGATATTCGTGAAGGGCTCACCTGTGTCTTGCATGTGAAGCTGCCCGATCCCCAGTTTGAGGGCCAGACCAAGACCAAATTGGGTACAACGGAAGCCATGGGTGCTGTGAACTCGGTGCTAGGGGAACAGCTCTCCATCTTTTTGGAAGAGAACCCGAATGTGGCCAAGAAGATCGTGGAGAAGGCGGTGACCGCGTCACGAGCCCGCGAAGCGGCGCGACAGGCGCGTGAGCTGACCCGGCGCAAGAATTCGCTGGAAGTGACGGCTTTACCCGGCAAACTCACCGATTGCGCCAGCCGCGATCCGGCCGAATCCGAATTGTTTTTGGTTGAGGGCGATTCGGCTGGAGGCAATGCTAAACAGGGGAGAGACCGCAGAACCCAGGCCATACTGCCGCTGCGGGGAAAACTTCTCAACGTGGAAAAGGCTCGGTTGGACCGCATCCTCAATCATGAAGAGATCCGGGCCATCATCACTGCCATTGGCACTGGTATTGGCGAGGATTTTGATTTGCGCAAAGCACGTTACCACAAGATCGTCATCATGACCGACGCCGATGTGGATGGGGCTCACATCCGCACTTTGCTTCTTACATTCTTTTACCGGTTCATGCCTCAGCTGCTGGAAAACGGGTATATCTACATTGCCCAACCCCCACTTTACATGATGCGCAAGGGGAAGAAGAGCCATTATCTGCACAGTGATATGCAGCTGGAGGGTTTCTACAAGAAGCATGGCCGTAAAGGATGGCAGATTCAACGATACAAAGGTCTCGGCGAGATGAGTCGCGATCAGTTGTGGGAGACCACGATGGATCCTTCGGTCCGCACGTTGTTAAGAGTGGCGGTGAACGATGCCATCCTGGCCGACGACATCTTCACTGTGCTCATGGGAGAGAAGGTTGAGCCCCGCCGGGCTTTCATTCAAGACAATGCCAAGAAGGTCAGAAATCTGGATACCATAGGATAGGGTTATAGAAGAGGTGTGAAGGCTTGAGTAAGATTACCCCCATTCCCATCGAAGAGGAAATGCAGCGCTCTTACATCGACTATGCCATGAGCGTCATCTTTAGTCGTGCTCTTCCCGATGTTCGCGATGGTCTAAAACCGGTGCAGCGCCGGATCCTCTATGCCATGAATGAGCTCAATATGCTTCCGGACCGGCCTCACCGCAAGAGCGCGCGTATTGTCGGTGAAGTGTTGGGTAAATTCCACCCGCACAACGACCGCTCGGTCTATGATGCTATGGTCCGGTTGGCACAAGATTTCAACGTCCGCTACCTGCTGGTGGACGGGCACGGCAACTTCGGCTCCATGGACGGGGACGCAGCCGCGGCCATGCGTTATACCGAGTGCCGGCTAACGTCGCTGGCTACCCAGCTGCTACTGGACATCGAGAAAGAAACGGTGGATTTTGCTCCCAACTTCGACGATACTCTGGAAGAACCCGACGTTCTGCCCAGCCGTTTTCCCCATCTTTTGGCCAACGGTTCTGAGGGCATTGCCGTAGGCATGGCCACCAAGATCCCTCCTCACAACCTGAGGGAGCTCATTGACGGCATATCGCTTATGATAGATAACCCGGACCTGTCCGATGATGAGCTCTTGCAGACCATCAAGGGCCCAGACTTCCCCACCGGAGCCTTGATCGTGGGCCGCGACGGGATAGAAGACGCGTATCGCACCGGTCGCGGCATTATCACCATGCGAGCTGTAGCTGGCATTGAACCCATGGAGGGAAACCGGCAGCGCATTGTGGTGACGGAAATGCCATATCAGGTCAATAAAGCGCGGCTGGTGGAGCGCATCGCCGATCTGGCGCGCGACAAGAAAGTGGAGGGCATCACGGATCTAAGAGACGAGTCGGATCGGCAAGGGGTGCGACTGGTCATTGAACTCCGGCGCGATGTCAATCCCAATGTGTTGCTCAATCAATTGTACAAGCACACGCCCCTGCAACAGACGTTCGGAGTTATCATGCTGGCGCTGGTGGATCGGCAGCCTCGCGTCCTGACGCTACGGCAGATGCTCCATCATTATCTCGAATATCAAAAAGAAATCATCATTCGCCGGGCACGTTACGACCTGAAGAAAGCGGAAGCACGCGCTCATATTCTGGAGGGTCTGCGCATTGCTCTGGACAACTTGGACCGGATCATCTCCTTGATTCGCGCTTCCCAAACGGTGGACGAAGCCCGCCAAGGCCTGATGGAGGAGTTTTCTCTGACGGAGATTCAGGCCCAGGCCATATTGGAGATGCGCTTGCAGCGCCTTACTGGACTGGAACGGGACAAAGTGGAGAACGAGTATCAGCAGTTGCGGGAGACCATGGAGTATCTCCGGGCTGTACTGGCTTCTGAGCGCATGGTTTATGCCATCATAGTCAAGGAACTCAAGGATATTCGCGAACGATACGGTGATGAGCGCAGGACGCGCATCGTGGAAGCAGAAGGTGAGATTCAGCTGGAAGATTTGATCCCCGATGAAGAGGTAGTCATTTCCATGACACACCTGAACTACCTCAAGCGCCTGCCCACTAGCACCTACCGTAGCCAGAAACGGGGCGGACGCGGCATTGTCGGCGTCAGTACCCGTGCTAAGGACTTCGTGGAGAATATATTCATCACCACGACCCATCATTATCTGTACTTCTTCACCAATACGGGTCGGACCCATCGCATTCGGGTGCATGAGATACCTGAAGCGGGTCGCCATGCCAAGGGTACGGCTGCCATCAACCTGATACCGTTGGACGTCGGAGAGGAAATCAACGCCGTCATTCCCGTGAGGAATTTTGAGGAAGGCGCCAACCTGTTCTTCACCACCAAGCGGGGAATCGTGAAGAAGACCGACCTGAAGCAATTTGCGGCGATTCGCCGTTCGGGTATGGTGGCCATCAGTCTGGACGAGGGCGACGAGCTGGTCAGCGTACATCTTACCAAGGGCAAAGCCGAGATCAGCTTGGTATCGCAAAAGGGTCAATCGATTCGCTTCCCCGAAGAGCAGGTGCGCAACATGGGTCGTCCCGCTCGGGGCGTCATTGGCATGCGCTTGGATCCCGATGACAGGGTCGTGAGTGCAGCCGTGGTCGTGGAGGACAAGGACCTGTTGGTGGTAACCAACAAAGGCATTGGGAAGCGCACGCCCATCAGCGAATACCGTAGCCAGTCCCGGGGCGGACGGGGGATCAAGGCTATTAGCCTGACACCACGCACCGGTCATGTAGTGGGAGCGCGGCTGGTGTGCGATGATGACGAAGTTATGTTGGTCTCTGTCTCGGGCAATATCATTCGCCAGCCTGTGGCGGGCGTGGGAGTACGACATCGTGCCACTCAGGGGGTGCGAGTGATGCGCATGGATGAAGGGGACGAAGTGGTAGCCGTAGCGACGCTGGCCGCGAAGGAAGAGGCACGTGATTGATTCGGACCGGGACCATTACACACTCCTGGAACACACGGCAGACGTGAAGATCAGGGCGCGGGGAGACAGCTTCGCGCTGACCCTGCGTCATCTGGCCGGGGGCTTATTTGACATCCTCTATGATGCGGCACCTGCAGGCGAGAAGAACCGGCGAACATTGTCCGTCGAGGCATGGGACCGCGCGAGCCTGGTCGTGAATTTCCTCAATGAACTGCTCTATTGGATCGAAGAAGAACTCATCCACCCTACGGCGGTAAACGTGCTCGCCGTAAGTGACCGAGGCCTCACCTTCATTCTGGAGTGGCAAGAAGCCCAGACGCCGCCCGCCTATGAGATCAAGGCGGCTACCTATCACGATTTGGTGGTGGAGGACCATCTGATTGAAGTTGTGTTTGACCTTTAGATGCCGGAAGGAGGGGTAGGAATGAGTCAACGTTGGCACGGACCACTGGAACCGGCAGGCACATGTCGGTGGCGCATTCCGGAGACGTACCGGGACTTCATGCGCGTGCCCGGGCTGATCTATGCCCATGAGGACATGCTTGATGCCCTCCGGCAAGACCAGGCCCCGGAACAAGTAGCCCACGTGGCGAGCCTGCCCGGGATCGTAAAAGCCTCACTGGCGATGCCCGACATTCACTATGGGTACGGCTTTTCCATTGGTGGCGTGGCTGCCACCGATGCCCGGGACGGCGTTATCGTTCCCGGCGGAATTGGCTATGACATAAACTGTGGCGTGCGGCTTCTGCGCTCGGATCTGACCAAGGATGAGGTGTCAAAGCATGCCGAAGCCGTGGTGAACGAACTCTACACCAGCATTCCCTCGGGCGTGGGATCACGCGGGCCATTGCGCTTGGATGCATCGGCGCTAAAGCGAGTGCTAGAGAAGGGTGCACATTGGGCCGTGGAAGAAGGATACGGAGAGCCCGATGACCTGGAATACTGCGAGGAAGGTGGCTGCATGGAAGGGGCGCAAGAGACTGCTCTTTCCCAACGGGCTCGCAAACGAGGTCTATCTCAACAGGGCACGCTTGGTTCCGGGAATCACTTCTTGGAAATGGGTATCGTGGATGAAGTGTTTGATGACAAGGGTGCACGCGCTCTGGATCTGTTCCCCGATCAGGTGGTTTTCATGGTTCATTCCGGTTCGCGCGGGTTGGGTCACCAGGTCTGCTCGGACTTTTTGAATGTCATGGGGAGCGCGGTGAAAAAGTACGACATCAAGATCCCGGACCGGCAGCTGGCCTGTGCACCTCTGGCGAGTCAAGAAGGACAAGATTACTTTGCTGCCATGGCGGCCGCGGCCAATTATGCCTGGGCCAACCGGCAGATCATGACCCACTGGGTGAGACAGGCTGTAGCCCGGGCATTGCATCAAAGCGCGGGAGAATGCAGGCTGAAATTGGTTTATGATGTGGCCCACAATATTGCCAAGCGAGAGACACACACTGTCGATGGAGAGATGCAGGACCTTTGCGTACATCGCAAGGGTGCAACCCGTGCTTTTGGACCCGGACGTCCCGAAGTGCCTGCCCGGTACCGGGAATGGGGCCAGCCGGTGTTGGTCCCCGGTGATATGGGCACGGCATCCTACGTCCTCTTGGGAACGCAGCGAGCCATGGAAGAGACCTTCGGTTCCACCTGCCATGGGGCGGGTCGCCGGATGAGCCGCACGGCCGCCAAAAAGAGGGTTGATGGTCGCCAGTTAAAGAAGGATTTAGCCAGCCGCGGCATTTTTGTCCGGGCCGGATCGGCGGCATCCCTGGCCGAAGAAGCACCCGATGCTTACAAGGATGTACATACGGTAGTAACGACGGTGGAACAAGCCGGAATCTCCCGTATAGTGGCCAGGCTCAGGCCGTTGGGCGTCGTCAAAGGATAGGAGCAACGGATGGGGGTTTATCATGAAGGATCAAGCGCAAATCGGTGTTTTCGGTGGTAGTGGGTTTTATCAGCTGGTTGAGGATGTCAAGGAAGTCGTGCTGGATACGCCTTACGGCGCACCGAGCGATGCCATTGCTATCGCTACTATAGCCGACAAGAAGGTAGCATTTCTCCCTCGCCATGGGCGAGATCACTCACTGCCGCCCCACATGATCAACTATCGTGCCAACGTCTGGGCCATGAAGGCTCTCGGTGTGGAGCGCATGATCGGGCCCTGTGCTGCTGGCAGCCTACACCCTGACGTCAAGCCCGGCCAGTTTGTGTTGTGCGATCAATTCGTCGACCGCACGTCCGGTCGTAAAGATACCTTTTATGATGGACCTATTACCACGCATATCAGCGCAGCAGAACCCTACTGTCAGGAGATGCGGGAGCAGGCCGCGCTAGCTGCGGATAAACTGGCCATTCCGGTTAAGGTCGGAGGGACTGTGGTGGTCATTCAAGGACCTCGCTTCTCTACTCGGTCGGAAAGCCGCTGGTTCTCTGGGCAGGGGTGGGAAGTCATTAATATGACCCAGTATCCTGAAGTGGTGTTGGCTCTGGAGTGCGGCATGTGTTATCTCAACATTTCCTTGATCACCGACTACGATGTCGGTTTGGCGGGAAGAGAGGATATCACTCCCGTAACCCACGGAGACGTTCTTCGCGTGTTTCAGGATAACAACGAGAAACTCCGTTCGCTTCTGATGGAACTCATTGCTACGATGCCGGCGGAACGCCACTGCGATTGCAGCGGCATACTAAAGGCGGCAAGGTAGATGAACAGTCACATTACCACGCCGATACAATGGCGGGAGGACCGATTGCTCCTGTTGGATCAGCGCTTATTGCCCGGGAAAGAGAACTACCTGGTTTGCACCACCTACCAGGATGTGGCCGATGCCATTTCCGTGCTGGCCGTGCGCGGGGCGCCTGCCATCGGTATTGCTGCCGCTTATGGGATGGTCTTAGCTGTGCGTCAGGTGCCTCCTGGCGAGGATAGACTAACTTTTCTCGCGCAGGCGGCCAAAGACCTGGAAGCAACCAGGCCCACTGCGGTGAATTTGGCCTGGGCTTGCCGCCGCATGTTGCGTGTTGCCAACGAGGCGGTCAAGCAGGGCGAGGAGTTGCTGGAGCGCCTCTGGAAAGAGGCCTACTGCATGGCGCAAGAGGATTTGGCCATGAACCGGGCCATGGGAGAACACGGTCAAGAGCTGGTGGCCGACGGTGCCAACATACTCACACACTGCAACGCCGGTGCTCTGGCTACTTCGGGTTGGGGAACGGCCCTGGGCGTGATTCGTGCTGCCCATGCCAAGGGTCGAAACCTGCATGTCTATGCGTCGGAAACAAGGCCGCTATTGCAGGGAGCGCGTCTTACCACCTGGGAACTGATGCAGGACGGTATAGCGGTGACACTGGTTACCGACGGCATGGTGGGACATTTGATGCAGCAACGCAAGGTCGATGTGGTTATCGTTGGAGCCGATCGTATCGCTGCCAATGGTGACGTTGCCAATAAGATTGGAACCTATGGTTTGGCCGTGTTGGCCCGCGCACATAACATACCTTTCTATGTAGCAGCACCTACTTCCACCGTGGATATGGAACTGGCCAGCGGCGAAGAGATCGTGATTGAACAGAGACAGGCGGACGAAGTCCGCCAAGTCGGCGCACTGGTTGTGGCGCCCGCTGAGGTCAAGGTCTATAACCCTGCCTTCGATGTAACCCCGGCTGAATACATCACGGCGCTGATTACCGATCGAGGCCTGATTACGGCACCATCGCGATCAAAGATGACAGAAGTGTTCGCGACCTGAGTTACATTGCGTGAGCTATGCAATTGTGCTATCATGGCAGCGTACATTGAGACGGTCCGGAGGGGTGGCAGAGCGGTTGATTGCGGCAGTCTTGAAAACTGTTGAGGGTTTGCGCCCTCCGTGGGTTCGAATCCCACCCCCTCCGCCAAGCAATTCCCAGCAAAGGACGGTCTTGATACGGTATAGACCTTGTGGTATGATAGGGCATGTAAAATGGTCATAGGGAGAGGTGCCCGAGAGGCTGAAGGGGGCGGTTTGCTAAACCGTTAAGGGGTTAAAGCTCCTTC
Organism: Bacillota bacterium; assembly: GCA_007130145.1. Lineage (GTDB taxonomy): Bacteria > Bacillota > Sulfobacillia > UBA8153 > UBA8153 > SLSY01. The sequence goes on along the minus strand of SLSY01000002.1, from coordinate 2,946 downwards.
GTGGGTTCGAATCCCACCCTCTCCGCCAGATAGGAGTGCGGGAGACGGTTCCCGCTTTTTGCTTCTGTTCTCTCAAACCCAAGACCGGAACTGCTGCAAACACAGATATCGAGGTGATGACCGTGAGCCGAAAGAGGGACGGACACGTCCTTCCGATTCTGGTAATGTGCTTGTTGCTTCTGGTTCTCCTGCCTTCATGGGCAGCAGCCCAGACCCTCCATGCTCAGAATGAGCCCCTGCTAAATCCTGCGCCTCATATTACTCGCATCAGCTTGCTGATCCTGGGAGGAATCATCTTCCTAGTCCTTTCGCGGGTGTTTTTCCGTCTGCGGTGTCCTGAGTGCAGGGACTACATAAAGACTTCCAGCGAGGTGCTTGTCGCTCCCACTTCCTCTGAGGAGGGGAGGAGCCGGACGGTATTTGACTGCCCCTGCTGTGACTATCGTGAAGAAAGGGAGCAGTCGATACCCGTGCGCCAAAAGGATCACCGCCCCGCCAAGAGTGAAGTGCTCACCGGCAAGGAAACGGGCGATGAAGCCCGCAGGAGGGCGCGGGAGAGCTTTAAGAAGGACATGTTCTAAACAATCAACTGGGGGGCAACGGGTCGACAAGAGGCCGCCGGTTAGAGGGGCAAAAGGTGCTCGGCGAACCCAGGATGAGATGCCCGTAATGGTCGCATCCATTAGTGCAATTGTCGCTATGTGAGAATCGAACAAGAATGACGTTGCGTGGATACCGAGGATATGGGTGTCAAGCATGCTTGCCGGCAACGAGATGGGGCATCAAGAGAAGACCCCAAAACCACCTTGGATCGTGACCCATGGCCAGAGGCAGAGCCCCCGGGGGCCACAAACGCTTGGCAGAATACCTGTTAGAGACGAAGATGCGAACTTCTAGGGGGGTAAGACGCCCTGACAATTCAGGTGCAGATTGCGGGGTGCTGTTGGGGAAGGAAGGCACCAAGCATGTATCGCCTTATTGATCCGCCGTCTGCAGACAGTGCAAACGGGGCTCTGCCAGAACGCCGGAGGCTTCGTTAACCGATATGAGCGAAGTGCAAATCACCGTAGCCGGAAACACCTCTCCAGCTCCGGACATGATGGACCATACCTCCTCCTGCGCCCGGCGGCGCCCTACGTACAACATCTCCATAAGGAAGGCATGGGTCTCCATCCTACCCTCGAGTACCCACCACTCCCCTAGCATTTAAAGCTTGAGGCACAATCCGCTATGCCCTAAAGCGCCTTGCGTTCGGTGCTTCTGTTGACGCGGGAGGGCGAGCGATTACCTCGAATTGGCCCACATATGCACCGAGGTCCCAGGCTGAGTCCTCCAGCCTCTTCCGTCGGGTCTGAACTGGTTCGCTCGGCCGCCACTTGCCTGGAATCCTCTCCAACGTTTGAGGCTGCTGGTTCTCTGCGGAGGATGCTGCTTGCCGCTGCGTCGGATTCCGAATCTTGCTCCGCACCGCTTTCTTCACATGAAAGACATCGGCTTGGTAGATCGTATGCAGGAAGAAGGCTACTCCTTTTTTGAATCCACGACGCCCGGTCTATGTTGATGACCACCAGCGTGTTCCCATCCAACCGGCAATGACTCCACCCATGGCGGCTGGCTTCTTCCCAGAAGTTCTTGATACGGGTTTGATCGTAAAAGTGGCACCCCACCAACTCCCATCGCCGGCAGTTCCCGGTTCTCTCTGATTTAGTAACATGAGATCGATGCCGGGGAACCTACGGAGCTGCGCGGATTCGGGCCGAACTCCGCCTGGCGCAGGGTTTGTGTTGTTCCCAGAAGCGGGTAGCCCGGCTGACGCGGCAAGCCGGACTGGCGGGAGTGGACCGCCGTCGGCGCCGGGGTTGCACGCGCCGGGATGCCCGACGCACCGCCTATCCGGACCATGTCGGACGGGACTTCACCCGTAGGGCTCCGAATCGATTATGGGTGGCGGACCTGACCCAGCATTCCACGGGGGAAGGGTGGCTATACCTGGCGGTGGTGGTGTACTTCTCCCGCCGGGTAGTTGGCTGGGGAAGGGGAGAACGACCGCGAAGGGAGTTGGTATTGCAGGCAACCAACATGGCGATTCGCGCCCGTCGTCCGGGCCCAGGGCTCATTCACCACTCGGATCACGGGAGCCAGTATACCGCATTGGCCCGGGGAAAGACAGCTGCAAGCGTTGGGTATTGTAGGGTCCATGGGTAGTGTGGGCGATGCCTTGGATACGCGACCGCCGAGAGTTCTTGACCACCCTGCAGACCGAGCTGCTGGATCGGGGCACTTGGCGGACCCGAGGAAAGCTGCAGACCGCGATCTCTGAGTATATCGAGGCGTTCTACAACCGGCATCGGAGACATTCCGCCCTGGGCTATCTCATTGGCGGAAGCCTATGAAGAAAGGTGGTACAAGGAGAAACTCGACGGGAGTGCTTGAAAAACCACACTCAATGGTGTCCACCAAACCGGGGGAACTCCCTATGGGCTCTGTGTCACTCGAAATGGCCACTGCGAGGGACTCTTGAGCCTCTCATTATACCAGCTAAGGTATTCATTGAGAGTATCCATGAACTCCTCGAGCTGACCCAGGCCCAAGAACGGCTGTAGCACATCTCTTTCTTGCTTCTGCCCAACCCACCCTTGCATATTGAAGCTGCTCTCTAACAAGAGCAGGTCGTGATGGGATCCAGTTTGGGGCAAGACTGCTTTTCTATGGTGCGCAGCCTTCATGGGGGAAGGGAGGCATAGGATCTTTCGAGGATTCGGCCGTTGTGCGTATTGCGGTTGACTGTCCGCCAGCTTCGCTTACTCCCATGTGACCATACTTGAAACCTTCCCATTTGATGAACAACAGGTCCGTAGGACACTCGTTGCAGGCAGCAGAGAAGCTAACAAGCGTCTCCGGTATGCCATTTTCCATCTCTCCGAAGAAGTAATCCATATAGTACAG
>SLSY01000020.1 GCA_007130145.1 Bacillota bacterium | reverse complement strand
GGGCACTGGCCTTTGTCTCCGATCGCAGTGGCAGCCAGCAGCTGTATGTGATAGCCCGAGCCGGCGGTGAGGCCCGGCAGCTGACGGCACTGGAAGATGGCGTGAGCAATCCGGTTTGGTCGCCCGACGGCCGGTACATGGCCTTCACCTCCCGAAACCATCCGGCCGGTTACAAACCACCCCGGGCCGATGTGCGCGTCATCACCCGCCCTCGCTACAAGACCGAAGACAGTTTCATCGATGATAAATACTCCCATCTTTGGCTGGTGGAAATGGAGACCGGCCAAGTTCGACAATTGACCGACACCGAATACGCTGATGGCAACCCCACCTGGAGTCCGGATGGACGCTACCTTGCTTTCTCCTCACGGCGAACTCCAGATAGCGATGTTGAAGTCGCCAATGATGTCTGGCGTTTGGAGGTGAGCACGGGCACACTGACCAAGCTAACAGAAGCACATCCCGGTCCGGTGGGGGCCATGTCCTATGCTCCTAACGGTCGCGAGATCGTCTTCTTGGGCCATGATAACCACAACGATCCCGGAGTCAACAATACCGTCCTCATGGTCATGCCTGCTCAAGGCGGCACGCCGGAGCCGGTGTATGGGGCCGACATTTCCTTGGGTAATGATGTGCTTTTCGATCTCACTCTCTTTCGCTCGTGGGGTCGCCCCCGGTTCACTGGTGATGGACTCCACATTTACTGCCTTGCTACCCTGGGCGGTTCGGTGCACGTATTGCGGGTGAGACGCTGCGATGGACAGGTAGAGCGCATCACCAGCGGACACCGGGCAGTGTACTCCTTTAGCCTAGCGGATGACGAACGCCAGCTCTTCTTTGCTGCTACTGCTCCCGACCTGGTCGGAGATATTTTCGTCCAGTCACTCTCTACCGATGACTATCCAGTGATAAGCGGTTACAAGCCCGGGGAGGACCTCTTAGACCCACGCTCGGAACGGCGGTTGACCGCCATGAACGACGACCTGTTGGGGCAGCTGGAACTCTCGTCTCTTGAACGTATTGTCTATCCGGGTGCCGATGATTGGGCTATCGAGGGCTGGGTCGTAAAGCCTCAAGGCTTCGATCCCTTGGTCAAATATCCTCTGGTTCTTTACATCCACGGTGGACCGGCCAATGCCTACGGCTACGCGTACTTCAACGAGATGCAGCTGTTGGCCGCTCAAGGCTGGGTGGTGCTGTTGACCAACCCGCGAGGAAGTCGCGGCTATGGCGAGGATTTTGCCCACGCCGTGCACATGGACTGGGGCGGCAAAGACTATCAAGATCTCATGGCCGGTGTTGATTACCTCGTGGATCAGGGTTATGTGGATGAAGAGAACATGGCGTGCGCCGGCGGCAGTTACGGAGGATTCATGGTCAACTGGATCATAGGTAGTACGGACCGGTTTCAAGTTGCCTGCACCCAACGGAGTTTTGCTAACCGCTACAATGATATTGGCAGCTGCGACGTAGGTTACATGGAGATGCGTGCGTACGATGATGGTCCCTGGGCTTTGCCCGACGAATATCTTAAGCGTTCTCCCATCTCCCTCATGGGCCGTGTCAACACGCCGCTACTCATCATTCACAGTGAAGAAGATCGTCGCTGCGCTATTGAACAGGCTGAGCAGGTATATACGGCCCTCAAGGCACGCAAGCAGGAGGTTGTCTTTTGTCGCTACTGGGGCGAGAATCATAACCTCTCGCGAGGAGGTAAGCCCATCAACCGAGTGGACCGCCTTGAGCGCATTGTGGCTTGGTTTCGCGACTATCTTCCCCATCGCTTGGGGTAAAGAACGCATGATAGCAGGGAGGCGGGATACTCCTCCCTTGCGTCGTTCCATTCATGTGGAGGTGCACGATGTCACGAGGGTTATTCATTGTCCTGGAAGGAATTGACGGCTCTGGTCTATCCACGCAGGCTCATTCTCTCCATAGAACCCTGGCCCGGCAGGGTCAACCGAGTGTTCTCACCAAAGAGCCGACCACCGGTCCGGTGGGCAAGTTGCTGCGCCGGGCCTTGGGTGACCAGCTGTCAGTGAGCGAGGAAACCATGGGTCTTTTGTTCGCGGCGGACCGCCGCGAACACGTGAGACAGACCATTCTACCCCAGCTTCTGGAAGGCATCCACGTCATCTGCGATCGCTACTACCTCTCCTCGCTTGCCTATCAATCGCGCACCGTCAGTGAGGATTGGCTGTGGCACATCAACTCTTTCGCCCTCATTCCTGATGTGACCATCTTCATCAACCTCCCCGTGCAGGAGGCAATGAAGCGCATCGACAGCCGGGGCCTAGAACGCGAAGTATACGAGGAAGCGTCCATCCTAAACGCCATCCGGAACGTTTTCTGTCGTCTCTTGCATGAGAAGGCTGAAAGGGCAGGAAAACGGATCATGGTGGTGGATGGAAGGCCGGGAATTAGAGACGTTGCCGCGTGCATCACAAAAGGGGTGTTGCCTCTTACCGACCAACAACGTTCCCCACTGACCACATTAGGAGGCGATGTCATTGGATGAACCGGTCAAGACCTATCTGGACGTTCGTTACGGAGAGACTGACGCAATGGGCGTGGTATACTATGCCAATTACTTCACCTATTTCGAAGTGGGGCGCACTCACTTCTTCCGTCACTGGGGAACCGACTATGCTCACTTGGAGAAGATGGGCATCTTTGCTCCCGTCATCGCGGCCAGCTGCAGGTATCTGGCCCCGGCTCGCTACGGAGATGAGCTCTGCCTACGCACCTGTCTGTCCCAGCTGGGGCCGGTCCGGCTGGTCTTTGCCTACGATTTGGCATGTGTTAGGCGAGAAATGACAATAGCCAGAGGAAGTACCACCCACGCCTTTGTCAACGAAAGTGGTCGTCCTCTGGCTTTGAAAAAGCACCATCCTGACTTATGGCAGCGCCTGAGCGCTGCTGTCAGCCCTTAGACCGGAATCGTAAACTGTTCGGCTGCTTCCTTCAGTGCCGCATCCACTGAGATCTTTTGACCCTGCGCCTTGAGTTCACTGCCCAAAGCGGTGAGGCAGTAGTTCACATTGCGTGCGCTGGAATTGTATCCCATGAGCCCGATGCGCCACACCTTGCCCTTGAGCTCGCCCAGCCCGCCTCCGATCTCCATTGAATAGTTTTTCATGAGCCGGTTGCGCACCTGCGCCTCATCCACATCATCGGGAACGCGGACCACGCAAAGGCTGGCCAATCTCTGATCGGGACGGGGGAGGGCCGGTAGGCCCAGAGCCGCCAGGCCTGCGTAAAGGGCCGTGCTGTTCTCGGCGTGCCGTGCCCAGGTCGCCTCCAAGGTCTCTTCGGCAATGAGCATGAGGCTCTCGCGGAGGGCGTAGATCATGTTGACAGGAGCGGTATGGTGGTAGAAACGCTCCTTGCCGAAGTAGCGGGAGATCATGGTCAAATCCAAATACCAACTAGAGACCGGCGTCTTACGATTGAGCAATACGTCAAGGGCTCTGGGACTGACGGTAAGCGGGGCTAGACCCGGGGGGCAGCTAAGGCACTTCTGGGTGCCACTGTAGACAATATCCAGGTCCAGTTCATCCACTAGAACGGGCATACCACCCAAAGATGTCACGGCATCGACCACCGACAGCGCGTCATGGCGGCGGGCAATGGCCGCCAGAGGCTTTAGATCATGATAAACACCCGTGGATGTTTCTGCCTGTACCAATCCTACCAGTTTGGTCGGTGCTTCACTGACCGCTGCCTCCAACTCGTCCATATCCACTGCCTGGCCCCACGGGGCCTTGACCTCGATCACTTGGGCACCTTGCCGCTTTGCGATGTCCACCATGCGTTCACCGAAAAGACCGGCAACGCCCAAGACAACACGATCGTTCGGTTCAATGAAATTGACCAGACTCGCCTCCATCCCGGCGCTCCCCGTACCGGATACGGGAATGGTTACGGGATGGGAACTGCCAAAGACCAATCGCATTAGGTCCATGCACTCGTTCATGATCGCCATGAACTTGACATCCAGATGTCCCATGGTGGGGCTGGCCATTGCCTGCAATACCCGGGGATGGCAGTTGCTGGGACCCGGGCCCAAAAGCAAACGCTCCTCCGGTCTGGTGTATGTTGTCATCGTCCCACTCCTGTTCTCTTGTAAGTCATGTCGCAGTGTTCCGTCGTCTGCTAGACAAGGCGAGGACTCAAATGAAGCCCAAATCCTTTCTATCCCTAAAAGAGTTTCTCTGGCAAGCAGGCAATGTCCTGCTCAATTTGGGATCGGCTCATTCTGACGCGCCCTAACACAAGAAGGTGCTTGCGCAAAATGAGCCACACCCTCCCTCTACCTTCTGCACCGTCAGTGAACAAGCCACCTCACTGCTGCTAGATCATGCTCCCCCTGCACATTGTCGGGGTTGCGTTTCCCTGGCACTGCGCTTGCTTTTGGCTGGCGGCGAGTACCTTGTCCAAGCATACAGGAATTGGTATGATGCATATAAGACAGCTCCCCCAACGTTTGAAAGCAAGATGCGTCTCTTCTCGGTGGACTTTAGTATATAAGGAGGAATGTGTATGGAAACCCTACTTTGTATTCCCAACTTTAGTGAAGGACAAAGGGATGATGTCATCGCAGCCATCGTCTCTGCTATCACCCAAGATGCTTCCCTCACCCTTTTGGATCAGGCAAGTGATTCGGAGCACAATCGCACCGTTGTCACCTTTGCTGGTGCTCCCCAGGCCGTGGTGGATGCCGCTGTGCGCTCGGCCCGAATCGCACGGGAAACGATTGATCTCACATCACACCGGGGTAAACATCCGCGTATGGGAGCGACCGATGTCATCCCTCTGGTGCCGCTGGAAGACGTAAGCATGCAGCAATGTATTGACCTGGCCAAGCAGCTGGGTCGCCGCTTGGCCAGTGAACTGGACATTCCCGTCTACCTATATGAGGAAGCTGCTACGACGCCCCAACGACGCAATCTGGCGGCCGTAAGGCGGGGTGAGTTCGAAGAGCTTTTGGAGGGTATCAAGGAAGAATCTCGCCGGCCAGACTTTGGTCCACAAAGGCTCCACCCCACCGCCGGTGCCACCGCTGTCGGTGCGCGACGTCCCCTCATCGCCTATAATGTCAATCTCCACAGTACGGACGTTACCATTGCGCGCCGCATTGCCCGGGCCGTACGCGCCTCGTCCGGGGGGCTGGCTTACGTGAAGGCTATGGGTTTGGCCCTACCAGAGAGGGGGCAAGTGCAGGTATCGATGAACCTTACCAACTACATGAAGACCCCTATCTATAGGGCATTGGAACTGATACGGCTGGAGGCCGCCCGCTATGGCGTGACGGTGGCCAGCACAGAATTGGTGGGGCTCGCGCCCCAGGCGGCGCTGATTGAAAGTGCAGCGTATTACCTTGGGTTGGAAGACTTCTCATCGGATCAAGTTCTTGAGCAACGCCTGCAGCAACGAAGGGAGGAGTCCGGTGGATAAGCCTCGTGCCGATGTCATGATTCACAACATTGGAGAACTCCTCACCTTGGAGGGTATCGCCCCCAAGCGAGCCCACGACTCCATCGGCTTGATCAAAGATGCCGCTGTGGCTCTTGTGGGCGGGCGAGTCCTCAAAACCGGTACGTACCACCACGTCACATCAGAGGTAACCACTGATCAAGACACACTCTACTATGATGCCCAAGGGGGCCTGGTCACTCCGGGCCTCATCGATCCCCACACCCACCTTCTTTATGCTGGCTCCCGCCAACATGAACTGGCGCTGAGGTTACAGGGGCATTCATATCTCGATATCCTCGATCAAGGAGGAGG
>SLSY01000164.1 GCA_007130145.1 Bacillota bacterium | reverse complement strand
CCAATGAAGTGGCAGCCCATTTCGGTCGTTGCCCCCACTACACCTTGGTGGACATCGCCGACGGGCGGGTGATAGAGAAGAACGTGATCGATAATCCTGGTCATGAACCCGGTTTTCTCCCGGGGTTTCTATCCACACAAGGAGTGAATTGCATCATTGCGGGCGGGATGGGGCCTCGTGCCGTCACTCTCTTTCGCACTGAAGGGATCGAAGTGATCGTGGGTGTGAGTGGATCCGTTGACCAGACCATCACGGACTATCTGGCCGGGGAGCTGGCAGTGGGTGATAGTCGCTGTGAACATGAACCGGGAGATTCTTGATGGAGGGAGGTGAGTGACATGCCGGGTGGTGATGGAACCGGCCCCTTGGGGCAGGGCCCTTATGGCTGGGGACGAGGTTTTTGCACACGAGTGCGTTCTCCCTTCTCCCGCCTGATGAGGAGGCGAGGAGCCAGGCCAGGTCAGGGCATTCTCGCTGAGCTTTCCGATGATGATAGCAACTTGCTCGATGAGGTGACTGAATTGCGCAAGCAAGTCGCGCGTTTGGAGCAACGACTGAATCAGTCGGATGGATGAGGAAAGGAGGAATCTTCATGTGGGGCCGAGGAGGACGCTGGGGACCTGCTGGGTTCGGTCCGGGACGGGCCCGGATGCGTGCATATCCTGCCCTGTATGCCCGTGGACACCTTCAAACCGGGTTTGCCCCGGGATCGGAGCAAGTCAAGGCGCAGCTGGAAGCGATCCGGTACCAGCTCGATGAGCTCGAAGACTATCTTGATGCCATGAAGGAAGCCGAAGAAGACTGACATTCTGCAAGAGTAGGGGAGAGACACATGAAATTGGCAGTAGCCAGTGGCAAGGGCGGAACCGGCAAGACCATGATCGCGGTCAGTTTGGCCTTGAGCCTGGCCCAGAAGCGTTCAGTCGCCTTCATAGACGCGGACGTGGAAGCGCCCAACGCCCACCTGTTCCTGAAACCCCAGGGGCTCGGCAGCGAAAGGGTCAGCATGCGGGTGCCTGAAGTTGACAGCCAGCTGTGCAACGGGTGTGGTACGTGTGCTGACCTGTGTGCCTATAATGCACTGGCGGTGATCAAAGGGCAAGTGCTCTTGTTCACTGAACTCTGTCACGGCTGTGGGGGCTGCACGCTGCTATGCCCCCACTCGGCCATGGTGGAAGTGAGCCGGGTGATCGGGGTCATCGAGAGAGGAAGCGCTGGGACCATGGAGTTTTGCCACGGCCGACTCAACGTAGGTGAAGTTCTCTCCCCTCTCATCATCAACGAACTGAAGACCCATGCGCCTTCGCGTCATGCCGTCGTCGTCATTGATGCGCCGCCCGGCACGTCCTGTCCCATGGTCGAGGCTGTATCAGGATGCGACGTCTGCCTTCTGGTAACCGAACCCACTCCTTTTGGCCAACACGACCTAGAGGCAGCGGTGGAAGTTACCCGCAGTTTGGGGATAAAGACAGGAGTGGTGGTTAACCGGTGTGATCAAGGGGATGACAGGGTCTACCAATACTGCCGCCGGGAGGGCTTGCCCATCTTAGCACAATTCCCCTTCAGCCGCCGGCTGGCCCAGGCCCTTTCTGGAGGCATACCAGCCTGGGAAGGGCTAAAAGGATGGCGTCATGCGTTTACCGCCCTGGGCGAGCAGGTATTGAAGATGGAAAGTGAGGACACCGCATCATGCAACTACTAGCGATTATCAGTGGCAAGGGCGGAACGGGTAAGACCTCTCTGGCCGCGAGTTTCATGGCACTTGCCCCCTTGGCGGTGGGTGCTGATTGCGATGTGGACGCCGCTAATCTATCGTTGCTGCTCTCGCCCAGAGAGGAAGAGGTTGAGGACTTCGTGGCAGGGAAGAAACCAGCGGTAGACCTTGCCCGCTGTCAGCGTTGTGGGCGCTGTCAAGAGGTGTGCCGGTGGCAGGCCATAAAGACAGGCGAAGTGAATCTCATCCGCTGTGAAGGATGCGGGGTGTGTAGTCACGTCTGTCCCCAGGAAGCTATCAGCATGCAAGATGAGATCTCGGGCCAATGGTTTGTCTCTGCTACGGAATACGGCCCGTTGGTGCATGCTAGATTGCGCCCCGGGGCGGGTAATTCGGGCAAACTGGTGACGGTGGTACGAAAAAGAGCTCAGGAGTTGGCCCTATCTAGCGCCAGCCAGTGGGTGATCATCGATGGGCCGCCGGGCAACGGCTGTCCGGTCATGGCGACTCTATCCGGGGTTAAGGCGGCGTTGGTGGTCACCGAACCCAGTCAATCGGGCCTTCACGATTTGGGGAGAGTCCTGGATCTATGCCATCAGCTGCAAGTGAGGCCTTATGTATGCATTAATCGCCATGATCTGTCCTCCCATTTTACGGAGATCATCCTTGCGTGGTGCCACCAACAGGACGTAACTACGTTGGGCAAGATACCCTATGATACACGCCTCTTTGACAGTGTCGTGGCGGGGAACGTGCCGGTGCTCACCTCCGATAGTCCGGGTGCACTGGCCATCATCGAGTTGTGGGGGCAGTTAGAGGATCGATTGACCAAAGAGGGATAACTCTTCTTAGAGAGAAAACCTCTAGTATTCCTTGGAAAGGAGGATGAGCCATGCCAAGGCCAACCAAGCCGCGCCTGGTGGAATTTGTTCCCGACGTCACCTATTTCAAACCACCCGGCATACCCCTGTCCAGTTTGGATGAAGTGCGTATTGGTTTCGATGAACTCGAAGCCCTCCGCCTCAAAGATCTGGAAGGATTAGAACAGCAAGAGTGTGCAGCCCGCATGAACCTGGCCCAGAGCACCTTGCAGAGGATGCTCAGTCAAGCCCGGGCAAAAGTCACACGAGCTCTGGTGGAAGGCAAGGCCATTCGGATTGAAGGCGGCAATTACCAGCAGGTGGCCCGGACTCTGATATGTGGTGAGTGCGGTCACCGGTGGGATAATGAGTCCATGGAAACGGACGATTCCATGGTGTGTCCAGTGTGTGAACACGCGGGCGTCGCTCCGCTCTGGCCCAGACGCGGGCGCAAGCGGGGACGACCTTCCTGACCTTCATTTTCTCCCTTCTCTCACTTTTTGCTGGACTTGATTTTCCTATATGAGTAGTTTATCATTTATATTAGTATAAACTAAAATGAGGTGGGAGAATGAAGCATCTGCTCACAGGGCTCAAGGTACTGGCCGATGAGAAACGCCTGGAAATCATCAAGCTCTTGGCTGCGGGTGATTACTGCGTAGGTTGCCTGGCTGAGCGACTGGAGATCACTCCCAGTGCTGTTTCCCAGCATCTCAAGATCCTGCGTCAGGCTGGCTTCGTGCGGGGAGATAAGCGGGGATATTGGACTCACTACCAGTTGGAAGTGCCACGCTTGCAGGAATGGTTGACGGCATTTCACCACTGGACGGAAACCCTCGCCCAAGAGGCCAAGGAACCATGTTCCCACCGGGGTTATTGCAAGGGGAGGCATCAGTAGTGAGCATGATCGAATCGTGTGGTCTTACCAAGGACTACGATGGTTTTGTCGCCGTGCGTGGGATTGACTTTACGGTGGATTCAGGGGAATTCTTCGGTTTGCTTGGTCCCAACGGTGCCGGCAAAACCACGACCATCAATATACTCATTGGCCTGGCTCGCTTGAGCCAGGGCCGAGCTCGCATTGCGGGTTTGGATGTTGGTGAGGATATGGTCCGGATCAAGGCCCAGATCGGAGTGGTCGCCGATGAGAGCAATCTCTATGACGAGCTGAGTGGTTATGACAATCTGTGTTTTTGCGGGAGCCTTTACGGTCTCAGCCCCCGGCTAAGACAACAGCGGGCCGATAAACTCTTGGACGAATTCGGGCTATCACCGGCTCGTGACAAGAAGTTCCGAGCGTATTCCCGAGGCATGAAGAGAAAACTCACCATTGCCGCAGCTCTTATTCATGAACCTTCTCTTCTCTTTCTCGACGAACCCACCTCCGGCATTGATGTGGAGAGCGTGCGGCAAATCCGTCGTATGCTGCAGTCTCTCAACAACGATGGGGTGACCATATTTCTTACCACTCATTACATCGAAGAGGCCGAACGCCTGTGTGACCGCGTAGCGCTCATGGTTAAGGGAGAGATCGTGGCCACCGACAGTCCCGCTCGGCTCATCGAGGCCTGTCAGCACGACAATGTTCTGCAACTCACAGTGGATCAAGCGGCAGCCCCTTTCTTGCCCGCATTATCCCAGGCCTTTCCTTCTGTACACATCAGTGAGGTGGCTGAAGCAACCTTCGCGGTGACATCCGAGGAAATCCTGGATATAGCCCCCTTTGCTCTCTGGTTTGGCGAGCGTTGCGCTCGGCTCTTGGAAGCCCGTTTGGTCAAACCCAGCCTGGAAACGGCGTTCGTCATGTTGACCAATCTGGATGCAAAGAGTATGAAGAAGGAAAAGGAGAAAAAGGGCACATGAATTCTTGGACAGCGTTTCGGGGCATCTTGGCCAAAGATATGCGGGCGTATTATCTCAAGCCACCCAACATCAGCTGGGGGCTCATTTTCCCCATTGCCTGGACACTAATGTTCTTCGTGCGTTCAGGCTCCCCGGTGGAGTTGACCGACGTTTTACCGGGAGTGGTGGTCCTGTCCATATTATTTGGGACCACTTCCATGCTGGCCGTGACCATCACCTTTGAGCGCCGCAGCCGTTCTTTTGAGAGACTTCTCCTGGCGCCGATTTCCTTGAGCTTGCTCATAGGCGCCAAGACCGCTGGTGCAATTGTGTTCGGGGTCATCAATGCGCTGATCCCCATGATCTGGGCCTCCTTTCTCCTGGATCTATCGGGTACCAATTGGGCTCTATTGCTGGTGGGAGTGACGTTGACGGCGATAGCCTCCACGTTTTTGGGTCTCTTCGTAGCGGTTTCGGTTCGCGAAGTGTTTGAAGCGCAGACCTTCTCCAATTTCTTTCGTTTCCCCATGCTCTTTCTTTCCGGGCTTTTCATTCCCGTGGCCGCGCTCCCCTTCTATTTGCGGCCCATCTCTTATATACTCCCTCCCACCTATGGGACCGACATCATCCGCATGGCTACCACCGGCCGTGCTGTCATGCCGCTGGGCTTGTCCTTGCCGGTGCTCATGGTTCTCATCGTCTTGTTGTTCTTGGGTTCCATGAGCAATGTCAAGAAGAAGTGGATCTTATAGCCCAAGATGTGGATGAGATGACCGGCACACAAAATGCCTTCAATCTCATGAAAGCGTGCAGGGCACAGGCCCTTGATGGCGAATGGTTGAAACTGTGATTCAGACTGCCAGGAGAGGGTGAGAGGAATGAAGACCGTGCCTATGCGCAGAGATGATCGGATCATGTCAGAGGCAGAGACCCGCAAGTTCTTGGAGAATGGTGAGATTGGCTTTCTCGCTACGGCGGATGAGAAGGGACAACCGTATGTCATCGGCATGAACTATGGAGTCATTGATAATACCATCTACCTTCATGCGGCTTTGACCGGACATAAGGTGGATAATATCAAGAGCAACCCGCGCGCCTGTTTTACGGTGGTGGACCAAGTACAGATCGTACCCGAGAGGATCAACACCTATTACTACTCGGTGGTTGCGTTTGGACCGGCCCGTTTGCTTTACAGTGGGGAGGAAAAGGAGACAGCCCTCATGGACATGGTCAGGAAGTACTCACCCATGCACGATGATTGTTTCGCCTCACATGATGTAACCCTCGTCATCGCCCTGGATATTGAGCACTTGAGTGGCAAAAAGAATCCGCTTCCACCGGAGATGGCCCAATAGATGCGGCCCGTTTTCACTGCCAGAGAGGGT
>SLSY01000086.1 GCA_007130145.1 Bacillota bacterium | reverse complement strand
TACATCGTGGTGTGGAGCAATTGCGCGCAAGTGCAGCAAATCGTCGTTGCAGTAGATGAGCAGTCTTTTGAGATCTCTGGCTCGGAATTTGCTGTTATCAGAAGACCACAGGGCAGACCGGGCAATGTGCAGCCTATTGAACATCTCGAGTTCAAAGCCCTGGATGAAGACGGAGTAGTGATCTGGCAGGACGAATGGTGAGGCTCGTTTTGATGGCTCTATGTTCATTAGACCGAGAGGAGTTCCAATGAGCAAGAGGTAGGAAAATACAAGAGCCGCTCGGCCTCGGCCTTGGTGCACATCCTTTCGCGGCGACGGCGCGCTGTCGAGACCGAACCAATGGGACGTCCCAGGACCCGGAAAACGGGGCGCATTAGCGGTTTGAGAAGAACGCCCATGAAGTGAATTCGCCCCAGCCCCACGAGGAGATCGGCCCCGATGAAGAAGGGGAGTAGACCTGGGAATACAATATCCTCCTATGAACAGGCCCCTCATTGTTGGTTCGAAGGCTGCCGCCGGGTAGAGGATCATAGAAATGACACAAGCCACCCGAGCTGCGGCCATCAGGCGGGGAGCGGAGTTCTTTCGCAACCGTCTTCTGCCAAGAAGAAGCAAGGTGAGTGTAACCAACAAGAGGAATAGCAGCAAATGCCTCGCGTTCCCCCGTTTGGTTGCTCCATGCCTCATTTATATGGCACAAATGACTCTGCGAGAGCTGCACGGGTGGGTTACCTGCAATCAAGTCTTGACGCACATTTTTTATATCGAAGCAAGATAATCAAGTAGCCAATCGCCTTGGGCGTGGGCATCCTCCGGGCCTTTGGGACGGGGCAGAACACCTTTGGGGTTTCTCCAGCTGTGTGGAACGCTGAGAGGCACCTACAGGCATGCCGAGGATGGGGTGGGTGAGACATTGCAGTGGAAAGGAATGTGGTAGACAGAAGAGAGCTGTGGTTGTGATAAGAGACCACAGCAAACGCACCTCCTGTGATGATTCCCGGCGTTACATGGCTCAGGGCAGGGAGGAAGAGCCGGTTATGCTCCGAAGAGCCAAATCGCCAATGGTAGGGCCGTAGGGCGCAGTCGTGAATCGGTGAGTAGCTCTCGCAGCCAAAAGGGAATGCAGCGCCAGTTCTCGGTCTCTCTGGATGGCGATAGGGCTCGTGCATTAAGGACCAATCATAGGTGCTGACCATTGATGCCGGCACATGATTTGTCTTTGGATGTCAAGATCGGTGTTGATTCTTTGTGGAGCGTGTTTGGCTGGTAGGAACAAAAGCCTTTGCTAGACGTCCCGTATAGGGGACTGTGTCCAGGCAAGATCGAGTGGGTTTTCACTCATGCCAAACAAAAGAAGAGAACGAGGCTTGGTATTCCGGTGGCAGAGTCAGTGACGATGGAGAAGTGAACTGATAGTAGTAGGTGATGAAGTGGCTCGCGAAGGGAGAGAATGGGTTCATGCTCGTGAGGTTGAAGGAGAACCGGTTCGTATTGCTTGTGCCTATTGTGCTTTTATCAGTCTTGACGTTCTTCATGTATCCAAGAAGTTTGGAGCGTGCCACGGGTATTTATGGGTTTTCGGCAAGTGACATATCCAGTATATCAATAACGATGGACACGTACTATCAATCGGATGCTTCATTGCCCATGCAGAGGGAGTCATTGACCATACACGATGTAACCGATGAGGCGTTCATTGGTAAGGTCACGGGGGCACTCTCCAACCATCATATGAGGAGGCGCATTAATGCAGGTGGAATGTATTACTTCCGCGCCGAATTGGAGAAGCCCGACCGCCTCGAGTTATCCTTTGATTTTGCAGCGCCCGACAAGGAGGATACGTTTCTTGTGATCTTCGCCGATGCTAAGACCATCCAGCTCAACGGCGGCAACTATGTGATTTATGGCACCGGTATAGACACGGTAGCGCTCATGAACGCTGTGGAGAGACTAAGGGATGAGTGAGAACGTGATGCAGAGACTTTGGTAGTCTGGTCCTCCGTGGGTGTATTTGTCGTTGCATATAAGTAAGGGCGCATGCAAGCTGCCAGACCGGATCCTCGGCAAACTGCTCCAGAGCCGAATGATACGCGTGCTACTCTCCGCCCTGCCTGCTGCCAAACCTGTCTTTATGGATCGAGAAGATACATTCCTATGCGGCAGGAAAAGCGGAGGAGGTGCGCTTAGGACGAAACGCAAGGGGCTGTGATGGGTAAGCCTGCGGGCCTCAGTCGCGTGTTTCCTTTACCCCGTATTTATGCCGCATTCTTTGGATGAATCGTTCGACACAAAGACGTGCATGCTCAGGAAGATCGGACAGGGGGTCTTCTCTGTACGCAATGGCGAAGGACTCAATGTCTTGTCGTTCTGCCGACGACAGGTGGTCCGCATGGGCCATCAGTTCACGCGCCTCAATTTCCAGCCCCTTGGCCAGCGCGATCAGGGTGTCTATACTCGGCCGGGGCGATTGACCGTTGCGAGGGTCGTGTCCCTTCTCGAGCATGTCTACGTAACTGTGACTCAGTCCACATCTAGAAGCAAATGCACGCAGTGAAAGGCCTTTATCCATGCGGTATTGCCTGATGATATTGCCGAGCATGCCGGTGACTCACCGTCCCCACCCAATGCTATACCATTCAGCTCGAAGAGCGATTACCCTCGTCACATGGGCTCGCTACGTACCACAAAGTCAATCCTTCGCCCTTATTGTGGCATAATCCTGCTTTTGAAACGTTGTCTCAGCGGTAGAGGGTCTGGGGCGCGCGAGGGGGTAAAACTACCATGACGGTTGGATATTCTACTTCACATGCCGTCTCACGCCCTCTGGCCCATATTTTGATCCGCTTATGCCGCTTATTCATGCGAAAACCAAATAGTTCTCCGACAAGTGGGTTGGAAGGGCAGGAAATACCTTGGCGCGTGCTGAATGTATTATTGGTTGCACAGACATTATGGATTACCAAGACCAGGAGGTTGAGACCCATTAAACTAGGTCAGATACAGGAGTTGCTTGATGCTACCTTCTTGACCGGCGAGGAGCACAAGGAACTGGTGGTTGAGTCGGCCTTTGGTTGCGACATGATGAGCGACTTCTTGACCTTTGGCAAGCCCGGTGTTGTCCTTTTGACCGGGTTGACGAACGTCCAAGTGATTCACAGTGCGTATATCATTGATGCCAGTGCCGTCGTGTTCGTCAGGGGCAAGCGTCCACTCCCGTCTGAAAAGGTGCTGGAAATGGCAGCTGAGCGCGGTTTACCTCTGCTTGCCACCGACCACTTGCTGTACACGAGCTGTGGTTTACTCTATAAAGCGGGTCTTCCCGGTTGTAATTCGTGAATGGCCTGAACAGGAGTGAGTAAGGGGTGAATGACGCCCGACCGAACAATGATTCCCGTATCGTACTGGAGTTTAGAATCAAGGGAATGGATTTCACAACGGCCGGGGAAGCGGCGACAGGAATCAAGCGCACTATGACGCAACTGGGCATGCCGGCGGATATGATTAGACGTGTAGCCAGCGCAACCTATGAAGCCGAAATCAATGTGGTGATTCACGCGCACCGCGGATGCTTGGTGGCGAAGATTGGTCCGGAGCGCATAGAAATATGCGTTGAGGATGAGGGGCCAGGCATTCCAGATATTGATTTGGCGATGCAGGATGGATACTCGACGGCCCCGACGCACGTGCGGGAAATGGGGTTCGGGGCGGGCATGGGGCTGACCAACATTAAGCGTTGTGTCGATCAAATGCACCTTGATTCGGTTGTGGACAAGGGTACAACCTTGCGATTGCTTTTTTTCAGCAAAGGTCGAGAGTAAGACGTTTGCTCCCTGACGGAGGCCCGGATATACGGGCAGCGGCAGGACCCATGCAATGCATGACAAAACTAGTTCAATTCAGGAGGACGGCTGTGGCCGACTACTACCATTCAGTCACCTTAGATGCAGAAAAGTGTAAAGGGTGTACCAACTGCATTAAGCGCTGCCCTACCGAAGCGATTCGGGTGAGGGACGGGCGAGCTTGGATCTTTGAAGAACGGTGCATTGATTGCGGGGAATGCATTCGTGTCTGCCCTAACCATGCTAAGCTGGCCGTCACCGATTCGCTGGACCTCGTGAAGGCATATCCCAAGTCAGTGATCATACCGGCGCCGGCTTTCATGGGACAGTTTCCTACGCCTGATCCAGGAGTGGTACTGAGTGCTTTACGGTTGATCGGTTTTGACGAAGTGTATGAAGTGGCGCTGGCCGCCGATGCCGTATCCATGGCGATGCGGCGTTACTTGAAGGAACATTCCTCACCCCGTCCCTTGATTTCTTCTGCTTGTCCGGCCGTGGTGCGCCTGATTCAGGTGCGTTTCCCCGCGCTTCTCGATCATTTGATCAAACTAGAGTCTCCCATGGAGATGGCAGCTAAGATTGCCAAGGACACTCTCGGTCCCGAGCATGGAGTCTTTTTCGTTTCTCCTTGTCCGGCCAAGGTAACGGCGATCAAGCAGCCGGTGGGTCGTGACAAGAGCGCGGTTGATGGAGCCTTCTCCATGTCTGCTATTTATGCCGAATGTTTGCGGCAAATGGAGCATGCGGCCCGCGCTCCTCTCATTCCTAAGGCTTCGGGTTACGGAATGGGTTGGGGGCGCTCCGGCGGTGAGACCACGATCATGGGGCGAGATTCTCTTGCCGTGGATGGCATTCACCAGTGCATTAAAGTCTTTGAAGAAGTGGAGCGAGACAAGCTGGCCGGACTGGACTTCATAGAGGCCCAGGCTTGTGTTACGGGTTGCGTGGGTGGGTGTTTGGCCGTGGAAAATCCCTTTGTCGCTCGTGTACGAGTGCGTAATCTGGCTGCCGAACGCGGGGCACATGGCGAGGAGGCGACCCCCGGGTTAGAGCAACGTCTAAAGAGTGACTACTTCACCTACCTGAGCGAGGTAAAAGCGCGCCCCGTGCTCAGACTCGACGATGATATATCTCGCGCCATTGACAAACTCCGCCAGCTGGAAGCGGTGGAAGATCAACTGCCCGGCTTGGATTGCGGAGCTTGTGGCGCTCCCAGCTGTCGAGCCTTGGCAGAGGATATTGTACGCGGTTACGCAGATGAGATGGATTGTGTGCTGAAGCTGCGTGAACGAGTTCACGGAATGGCTGAAGAAATAGTTGACTTGGCCCGGCACCTGCCCCGCTCCATGGGGATGAAGTCGCATACTCAACAGAGTGAGGATGATGATGGTGAAGCTGGTTGAAGTTGTGGAAGCACTCGAATTGTGTCCTCAGGGCTCATATGATCCCGAGCGCCCGGTAAAGGCAGGGTATGTGGGAGACCTGCTCTCGGACGTGATGGCGCATGCTCAAGAAGGCAGTTTGTGGGTTACGATGCAAAGCCATCAGAACATCGTGGCTGTGGCCGTTCTGGTGGGAATGGCTGGCATAGTGATCACGGGAGATCGGCCAGTTAAACCCGAGACGCTCGAGACGGCCAGGCGAGAGCAGGTGGCCTTGTTCAGTGCATCGTCGCGCAGTTTTGAGGTGTGTGGTCGCTTGTTTGCATGCCTAAAGGACAAAGAATGAAGTGGCACCTGGTTGATCTCCATGTGCACACTGCGCTCTCGCCTTGCGCTGGAGCTGATATGGATCCTCACGGTGTGGTGACGGCAGCCCTGGAAGTGGGATTGGATGCCATCGCCATAACCGACCATAACAGTGCTCTCAATTGCGAGGCGGTGATGTGCCAGGCAGAGCCCTTCGACTTGATCGTTTGGCCGGGCCTTGAGGTGGAGACCAGTGAAGAAGTCCATGTCCTTTGCATCTTCTCGTCCCTTGAGCAAGCAAAAGATATGTCGCAGCAAATAGGTGATACTCTTCTCCGCCGGCGATCTATGGCGCGTGTGTTAGGAGAGCAGCTGATTTACGACTGCACGAACCGGGTGGTCGGAGAAGAGGACAACATGCTATCCACAGCCAGTGGCTATTCACTGGAGCAGGTGGTTGATATGACCCGGGCCTTAGGGGGGGTAAGTATACCGGCCCACATTGAGAGAGAGAGCTTCGGGTTGCTAGGAGTACTGGGTTTTGTGCCGGAAGGCCTCGGGGTCACAGCTCTAGAGGTGTCCGGTGGCAGAAATACGGATGCGCTGCGGAGGATGCATGCCATTGGCGAGTCGATCGCCTTGGTAACATCGTCTGATGCGCATCACAGAAGCGAGGTGGGGCGACAGAAGACGGGTGTGTATTGTCAGCGGCTGGATCTAGAATCATTTCGTAAGGCTTGCCGGGGTGATGATGGCCACCGGCTGGCCTTAGTAGGCGTCAGAGAAGGGAGGAACTAGAGTTGGAGGAAAAGGTTTGTGTTTGCCAGGAAGAGGATTACGGTGCACTTGAGAAGGCTATCGAGACAAATCGTGGTAACGCAGGTGCGTTGATTCAGGTGCTCCACACAGCCCAGGAGTCACTCGGCTATGTGCCCAGAAAAGCTCAGGAGATGATCGCTGAGGGACTGAACGTCTCCTTGGCCGAGATCTATGGTGTGGTCACGTTCTATTCACTCTTCTCACTGAAACCCAAGGGACGCGTTCAAGTGAACTGTTGTCAGGGAACAGCCTGTTATGTCCGAGGTGCTCCCAAGGTGCTGGAGAGACTGCAGAGGGAATTGGGCATTTCACCCGGGGATACCACCGATGACCGGGAGTTCTCACTAGAGGTGGTTCGTTGTTTGGGCGCATGTGGCTTGGCTCCTGTGCTGACGGTTAACGAAGACACCCATGCGCGGATTAAGGCTGATCGCGTGTCTGCCCTGCTAGAACGCTATCGCAAGCCGGAAAGCAACTGAATTGGAGGAACTGGCTCTTCACCTGTTGGACCTGTATGAGAACAGCCGTGCGGCTGGCGCTCGCTGCATCTGGGTCAACATCGATGAAGACACAACCGAGGATCGGTTGACCGTGATGGTGGATGATGACGGCCCCGGCATGGATGAACAAATGCGTGCGAGTGTGGCCGATGCCTTTGTCACCACGCGCAAGACCCGGCGGGTAGGATTGGGCTTACCCTTGCTGGCGCAAGCATGTGAGCAAAGTGACGGGTACCTGAAGGTAACGGCGGCACCAAGGGGCGGAACACGGGTAGTAGCAGTCTTTCAGCATTCGCACGTTGATCGACCGCCACTGGGCGATATGGGTGGCACACTGGCTATCATTGTGGCAACCAATCCCCATCTAGACCTCGTGTATCACCACTGTTATAATGGTCAAGAGTGCGTGTTCGACACGCGCCGCATGCGTGAGGAGTTGGATGATCTACCCATCAACCATCCGCAAGTGGTAAAGTGGGTACGGGACACATACCGGACCAGTATCCAAGACCTCAGAGGAGGTGAAATCTAGTGAAGTCTCTGGAAGAGCTCAGAGAGATCAAGGATAGAGTGAAGGAAGATATCCGGGTCCGTCAGGGACAGGATGAGGCCCGCATCGTCGTGGGTATGGGTACCTGTGGTATTGCTGCTGGCGCTCGTGATGCACTGGAATCTATCCTGGATGAATTGAACAAGCGCCGCCTCAAGGCCGTCGTGACACAGACAGGATGCGTGGGCATTTGCTCGCGTGAGCCCCTGGTAGATGTCTTCATGCCTGGACAGCCCCGGGTGACGTATGGAGAAGTTTCGCCCAGCCGAGCCCGGCAGATCGTGGCACAACACGTGGCCAATGGCAATGTCATATCCGAATGGGCGCTCAACGTAAGTGAGTCACGAGAAGAATGAAGATGCAATTAGTTTTGGAGAGTGGAAGAAGGGAGGAGGTTCTCTGTGGATTTGTTCCGAAGCCATGTGCTGGTGTGTGCCGGTACTGGATGTGAGGCCTCAAACAGTACGGCCTTGCGCCAAGCGCTCAAGGAGGAAATCGAGGATAACGGGCTCGAGCGTGAGATTCGCATTGTCGAAACCGGATGCTTCGGTTTTTGTCGCTTTGGTCCTAACATGGTGGTGTATCCTGAGGGCGTCATGTACTGTGAAGTCCATTTGGAGGATGTACCCGAACTTGTGTCTGAGCACTTCCTAAAAGGACGTGTGGTCCAGCGGCTATTGTATCATCCGCCTGATGCAGAGATGACGGTATCTGATTTTCAGGATATCGACTTTTTCAAGAAGCAAGAGCGTATCGTGCTGGCCAACTGTGGACTTATTGATCCTGAGTCTCTGGAAGAGTATATTGCGCAAGATGGCTATCTTGGTCTCGGCAAGGTCTTGCTTGAAATGAAGCCCGAAGATGTGGTGGCCGAGGTCAGAAAGTCAGGATTGCGAGGCCGGGGCGGAGGCGGATTCCCAACGGGTATGAAGTGGGAATTCACCGCTCGAGCTGATGGTTCACCCAAGTACGTGGTGTGTAACGCAGATGAAGGTGATCCTGGTGCTTTCATGGATCGCAGTATCCTTGAGGGCGACCCCCATTCCATCCTGGAAGGTATGGCCATTGCTGGCTATGCCGTTGGGGCCAACCAAGGTTACATCTATATCCGCGCCGAGTATCCCATTGCCGTTAGGCGCCTGTATCTGGCCATTGAAAAGGCGAGAGAAAAGGGCCTTTTGGGCAAGAACATCTTTGGCAGCGGGTTTGACTTCGACATTGACATCCGGCTCGGTGCGGGTGCCTTTGTGTGTGGAGAAGAAACGGCTCTTCTCACATCCATTATGGGGCGGCGCGGCGAACCGCGTCCGCGACCACCGTTTCCTGCCAATTCTGGTTTGTGGGACAAGCCAACGGTTCTCAACAACGTGGAGACATTTGCCAATATCGCACCCATCTTGCGTGAAGGTGCCGACTGGTTCACTACCATGGGTACGGAGAAGTCGCCGGGTACGAAGGTGTTCGCTCTGGCTGGGGCCATCAACAACAATGGTCTGGTCGAGGTATCCATGGGAACATCGTTGGGTGACATCATATATGATATCGGTGGCGGCATTCCCAACCATCGCAAGTTCAAGGCCGCGCAAACCGGTGGTCCTTCCGGTGGATGTATCCCGGTGGAGCACTTGAATACACCCATTGACTATGAATCGTTACAGTCGTTGGGAACCATCATGGGCTCTGGTGGGCTCGTCGTTATGGACGAAGATACTTGTATGGTGGACTTGGCCAAGTTCTTCCTGGAATTCGTGCAGGATGAGTCTTGTGGCAAGTGTACGCCTTGTCGTATCGGCACCAAGCGTATGCTGGAGATCCTCCAGCGCATCACCCGGGGCGAAGGCCAAGACGGGGACATCGAGATGCTGCAGGAACTGGGCGAATCAATCAAGAGCACAGCGCTGTGCGGCTTGGGGCAGACGGCTCCCAACCCTGTTCTTAGCACCATCAATTTCTTCCGCGACGAATACGAAGCACACATCCGCGATCGCAAGTGTCCGGCGTCTGTGTGCGCTTCTCTGTTTGATTCGCCGTGTCAAAACACCTGTCCGGCCGAGGTGGACGTGCCGATCTACGTCGATCAAGTCAGGGCCGGTGAGTACGTGGAAGCCTACAAGACGGTGCGCCGTCAGAATCCCTTCGTGGTGGTATGTGGCCGGGTATGTGACCATCCCTGCGAAGCGCGGTGCCGGCGTGAACAGATCGACGAACCGGTTGCCATCCGCGCCCTGAAGCGCTTTGCTTCGGACTATGTCATCGAGAACGATTGCTGGCCCGAAGTGGACAGGTTGCCGGATAACGGTAAGAAGGTAGCCATTGTAGGGGCGGGGCCAGCGGGTTTGAGTGCCGGATACTATCTGGGATGCAAGGGCTATGATATCACGGTGTTTGAAGCACAGCCCGTCGCTGGTGGTATGCTGACGGTGGGCATCCCTGAGTACCGTTTGCCCAGAGCTGTTCTGGACAAAGAGATACAGGCCATAACCCAGGCTGGCGTTGAGATCCGCACCAGACAAGCCTTGGGACGTGACTTCACGCTACAAGACTTGAAGGATCAAGGCTTTGATGCTATCTACCTGGCCATTGGTGCCCATAACGATCAGAGTTTGGGTATTGAAGGTGAGGATTTGGAGGGTATTAAGCCCGGTGCTGCTTTCTTGCGCCTGTTGAACATCTCCGGCCAGGGTGAGGTGCAAGGCAAGCGAGTCGTAGTGGTCGGCGGTGGCAATGTAGCTATCGATGCCGCTCGTTCTTCGCTACGCTTGGGTGCCGAGAGCGTGACCATTGTTTACCGTCGCAGCTTGCAGGATATGCCGGCCGAGCGTCTGGAAATCGAGGAAGCTCTTCATGAAGGCATCAAGATCCTGCCCATGGTCAACCCGGTCAAGGCACTGGGGCAGGATGGTAAGGTAGCGGCCTTACAGTGCATTACCATGCGGTCAGGTGACTTTGACAGCAGCGGACGGCGTCGCAGCCTGCCGGTGGAAGACTCCGAGTTCGAGATTCCAGCTGATGTAGTCATTACCGCCATTGGCCAGGTTCCCACCGGAGAACTTATGGCCGAGTGTGGTCTGGAAACCATGCGAAATGGCACAGTGCTGGCGACCGAGGCCGGCGTTACCGGAGTGGACGGCCTATTTGCCGGAGGCGATTTGGTGACAGGGCCAGCGACGGTGATTAAGGCCGTACAGGCTGGTAAGCTGGCCGCCGGCTCCATTGACAAGTACCTTGGCGGACACGGGGATGTGGTTCCGGAACTGCCGGTGGAACGCGTGTTGCGTGCCGAGGTGTCCGAGCAAGTCATGCCGCGGGAGAAGATGCCCGCGATATGTGTCAGCTGTGAGGAGCGTTTGGGTTCCTTCACTGAAGTGGAGACCGGATATGACGAGGAGGCGGCCAAGAAAGAAGCGGCTCGCTGCCTGCGTTGTGACGTGCCTGAGTAGGTTAGATAGGAGGGAGGGATAGACTGTGGCTTTGGTTACATTGACCATAGACAGGAAAAAGGTACAGGTCGAAAGTGGAACCACCATATTGGAGGCGGCGCAGCAGGCTGGGATCAAGATCCCGACGTTGTGTTACCTGGAAGACGTCAATGTGGTCGGTTCGTGTCGGATTTGCGTGGTTGAAGTCAAGGGTGCCCGCACCTTGCAGGCCGCTTGCGTAACTCCAGTGGGTGAAGGCATGGAGATCTCAACCAATAGTGCCCCGGTGCGTAAAGCGCGGCGCTTGAATCTGGAATTGATCTTATCGGATCACCCGTTTGAATGCCTTACATGTGTGCGCAATCAGCACTGCGAACTGCAGGATCTGACCGCGGAGATGGGCATTAGAGAGTCTCGTTTTGAAGGCGAGCGTGTAGAGAGACCGGTTGATTCGTCTACCCCGTCCATCGTGCGAGATCCGGAGAAGTGCATCCTGTGTCGCCGCTGCATTGCTGTGTGCGAACATGTGCAGGGTGTATCCGCCATTGGCCTGAACGAACGTGGCATGGAAACCACGGTGGGTCCTGCCTTCGGGGACAAGCTGCAGGAGGCAGCGTGCACCATGTGCGGTCAGTGCACACTGGTGTGCCCGGTAGGAGCCCTGACGGAGAAGGAATACGTAGACGATGTTTGGGCTGTGCTGTCCGATCCAGAAAAACACGTGGTGGTGCAGACTGCTCCAGCCATTCGTGTCTCGATTGGAGAAGCCTTCGGTCTGGATGTGGGTGAAGTGAGCACCGGCAAACTCGTAGCCGCTCTGCGCGCATTGGGATTTGATCGCGTGTTCGATACTGATTTCACGGCAGACCTGACCATCATGGAGGAAGGGCACGAGCTGATCGACCGGATCCAAAGTGGCGGAGTCTTGCCCATGTTCACGTCTTGCAGCCCGGGATGGATCAAGTTCATTGAACACTTCTATCCGGAGTTGTTGCCCAACCTGTCCACGTGTAAGTCGCCGCAGCAGATGTTCGGTGCGTTAGCCAAGACCTTCTACGCAGAGAAGGCGGGCATTGACCCGGCCAGCATTGTGGTTGTGTCCATCATGCCTTGTACTGCCAAGAAGTTCGAGGCCCAGCGCCCCGAGATGAACTCCAGTGGCTACCAGGATGTGGACTATGTGCTCACCACTCGCGAGCTGGGTCGTATGATAGCTGAGGCAGGCATCGACTTCAGATCCTTGGAAGAGGAAGATTATGATGCACCGCTGGGCATGAGCACGGGTGCTGCAGTGATCTTCGGCGCTACTGGTGGTGTGATGGAGGCTGCCCTGCGCACGGCCTATGAGGTTCTCACCGGCGATGAACTGCCGGGTCTGGACTTTGAACCGGTGCGCGGTCTCCAGGGTATCAAGGAAGCGGAAGTGGACGTGGCCGGCACAACGGTTAAGGTCGCTGTGAGCCATGGGTTGAGCAATGCCCGCGAGCTCATGGAACGCATCAAGAGCGGAGAGGCCGATTGGCACTTCGTCGAGATCATGTGTTGCCCCGGTGGATGCATTGGTGGTGGCGGACAACCCATTCCCACCAACACCGAGACCCGCCAACAGAGAATCGGTGGCATTTACCAAGCCGATAAGGACTTAGCCTTACGCAAGTCCCATGACAATCCAGCCGTAAAGGAGCTGTACGAGGAGTATCTGGAGAAGCCGTTAGGACACAAGTCTCACGAGCTCTTGCACACACACTATACAGCACGCGGTCGTTTTACCGATAAGGCGGAGGATAAGGCGGAGGACAAGGCTAAGGATGTAGCTTCTGACGCTGATTGATCCGGAGGCAACAAGGGGTGGGCTCTTGGGCCCACCCCTTGTTTCGTGTCCGTATTCTGAGCATACGTTGTGGGACGACGTGAGCAGGGGTCAGCAGAACAACCCCCCATCCTCATTCGCGCCAGCGATGCTATGAGGCTGGCTATGGGATAGGAGTTACCAGGGGACACAGCGGGTATGTGTCCTCATCTTTGGGCAGGTATTTCTTTGGGCTCTTGCTCTGTTCATTGACAAAGAAAGCATATAGAAATAGGATTGGGTGGAGTGCGAAATCATTCCCTAAGCTCCTTATTGCCGGAGAGTGTGGGGAGGCGTTCACATCTCCTTGATTTCGCGGGTGGAGGGATCGTCGGTGTAGGCTTATGCTGGTCGTGGCAAAATGGGATTGGACCACTGTAGCGACGAGTGTTAACAGGTTCGGGGCGGGAGGAAGAGGATGACGGGTAATCGATTGGTGGCTATGATGCGAGCCGCTCGTCGCCAGGTGGCGCGACTTGCCGTGCTAGCTGTCATACTCGTTGTGGCGTTTTACTTTCTTAGCTGGCCCACCAACTATTTAATCCTCCGGCCGGGACAAGCTGTGGATGTGGGTCCTATGATCAGTGTTGATGGTCAGGCGGGAGAATCTCAAGGACTCTTGATGACAACCGTGTTCACTAATCAGGCCCGTTTATGGCTGGCAGTGGTCGGTGTCTTCCATCCCGGGATTGACATGGTTCATCTGTCCAACATCTTGCGACCGGGGCAAACGATCGAGGAATACTACCTTCAAAATCAGTGGCTCATGAAGGACAGTCAGGCGCTAGCCATTCAGCTGGCCTTTGAGCAACTGGGTTATCCGGTGCATATGGCGGGCGAAGGCGCGGTGGTTACCTATGTCCTTCCTGATGCTCCCGCTCATGGGGAGCTGAAGGTGGGCGATGTCATAACTCATCTTGATAGTATGACGGTCCAAACGGGCGATGAACTCCTTGCCTACTTGCAGGAGATTAGTCCGGGAGACATAGTAGCGGTTCGCTATGCACGTGAGCAAGAGATCGCTAGTGTGGAGATAGAGACGGGTGAGCATCCAGAGGATGCGATGAGATCGTACATCGGCATTATGGTTCTGACCGCTGGTCCTCAAGTCATTGGCCCCAGTGATGTTACCATAGATGCTGGTGAGGTGGGAGGCCCTTCGGCTGGTCTTATGTTCACCTTACAGGTTATGGGACGTTACGACCGGGAACTGGTGCCCCAGGGTTTGGTGATTGCCGGGACCGGAATTCTGGATCGTGATGCCAATGTGAACCCCGTGGGCGGTGTTCGGCAGAAGGTTCAGGCCGCTGAGAAGGCGGGGGCCGATGTCTTCCTGGTGCCAGCAGCCAACGCACGAGAGGCGGAGCAAGCCGCCACTACCGTCGACGTGTTTCCCGTTGGGAACCTGGATGAGGCGGTGCAAGTGCTCTTTTCCCTTGACAAGGCGTCCTGACGCCTGTAGAATGAGCGTGGCGTGGGGGTGTGTTCAGGTGAAAGTTCGCGTACAGACACTGTTGGAGCGGGCTGATTTTGGAGAAGTCATCCACATTGATGCCGAGATGGCCATCCCCGAAGAGACGGACGATGACCGGGTGTTTCCTGAGCCCGTGCGGGTGAAAGTGACATTGAGTCCAACCGGTACCGGAATACTGGCCAGAGGTGAAGTCGCGGGCCTTGCTCGACAGACCTGTGCCCGCTGTTTGCAGCGATGCGACTTTCCCGTACAGATTCCGGTTTTGATTGAGTATCGTATCGCATCACAAGCGCCCCGGGACAGTGATGAGGATGTAGAGGACTGGTTTCTGGTAGAAGGCGAATACATTGATTTGCTCGAGCCGATCCGGCAACACTTGCTTGTGGCCCTTCCCATGAAACCGTTGTGCGATGAGGATTGTGCCGGACTTGAGAGAGTAACGCAGGATGAAGAGGCAACGCCTGATCCTCGCATGCAGGCTCTAGCAGAGTTACGCAAGAAGATCGAAGAGCAAGAAAAGGGTGGGTGACGATGGCTGTACCAAAGAAGAAGACATCCAAGGCGAGACGGGATAAGCGTCGGGCCAATTGGAAACTGACGCCTCCGAATTTGGCCAAGTGCCCTCGATGCCACGACTGGAAGATGCCACACCAGGTTTGCGGCAGTTGTGGTTACTACAATAATCGGTCTGTCATTAAAGTCGAAGAGAAATAATTCTGCCTGTTTGCAGGCGATCAGGGCCCCCTTGGATGCGTCTAAGCGGGGCTTTTTTGGCGTTCGCGCGGTGTTTTTCAACTATTGCCCCCGGGGCCAAACTAATGTATACTTGCTCTTAGTAGTTGGTCATATTAGAAGGTCTCAGGGAGGTGTGCCCGTTGACATCAAGTCGCGCCGAGCGCCAATGCACACTCAAGGAATTGCTTGAGGATAACCCCTTCCTGCCTGATCGCGATCTGGCCGAGCAGCTGGATGTCAGTGTGCAGACGATTCGCTTGGATCGCCTCGCGCTGGGCATCCCCGAGTTACGCCGGCGCACACGGGCGGTAGCACAGCGAGAACACAGCTCCCTTAAGTCCATAGCGGCGCAGGACATTGTGGGAGAATTGGTTGACTTGCAGCTGGGACAAAGTGCCGTCTCTATCCTGGAAACCACCAGCGATATGGGCTTTGCCCGCAGTGGAGTGGTAAGGGGGCATTTTGTGTTTGCACAGGCCGATTCACTGGCCATTGCGCTGGTGGATGCCGATACGGTGCTGACCGGTTTGGCTAATGTCAAGTACAAGCGGCCCGTACAGGTAGGAGATCGTTTGGTGGCCCGAGCTGAAGTCATCCGGCAGCGCCGTGGTCAGACCGTCGTTCTGGTGGTAACCCGCGCTGAAGGTAAGCAGGTGTTCCGTGGTAAGTTCGTGGTGTTTGCCCTAGAGTCCAAACCGGACGAGGAGGACGATAAGAGCAATGAGACATTGCATAGTGGTTGATGGTATGGGTGGAGATCGAGCACCCTTGTCCCTCATTTCTGGCGCAACGGCCGCTGCTTGTTATCTTGATGTCGATGTGGTGTTGGTCGGTGACCGGCAAGTGCTGGAGGACACCTTTGAGGAAGCCGAGCTCAAGCGCCCCGATAACCTGGAGATCGTCCATGCATCCGAGATCATCGGCAATGATGAATCACCGGTTGAGGCCTTTCGTCATAAGCCCGATTCGTCCATTGCTGTGGGACTCAGATTGGTAAAGGAAGGTCGGGGGGATGCCTTCGTTTCCGCCGGCAATACAGGTGCATTGCTGGTGGGTGGTTCATTGGTACTGGGGCGTTTGCCCGGTATCAGTCGACCCGCTTTGTGCACCATACTGCCGACCGTAACAGGACGTGGGGTCGCGGTGCTAGATGTTGGAGCATCCACAGACATGAGGCCCGGCCAGATGATACAGCTGGCTGTCATGGGATCGGCCTATGCCAGCGGCGCCCTCGAATGTGAGAACCCGTCCGTGGGCCTGCTCAATATTGGCGGTGAAGCCAACAAGGGAACTGAGTTCACGAAGAAGTCTTATCAGCTGTTGAGTGAAGCCGAGACCATTCGCTTTGTGGGTAACATCGAGCCTCGCGATGTCTACCAGGGAGATGTTGAAGTGGTGGTGACAGATGGGTTCGCCGGTAACCTTCTTCTCAAGAGTACCGAAGGAGTGGCGCAGGCGGTATTCACCATGTTTGGGTCCGCCTTGAATAGTAGCACTCGTGCGCGTATGGGTGGCTGGTTGGCGCAAGGGGCACTGAGAGAATTGAAATCTCGTCTTGATTATACTGAGTATGGTGGAGCACCTCTTTTGGGTTTGGCTCAGCCCTGTATAAAGTGCCACGGTGCCTCCAACGGCAAAGCGATAGCCAATGGAATTCTGTACGCGATGAAATATTTGGACAGCGGAGCGCTGGAAGAGATGGCTAGCGTGTTAGAGAACATGGCAAAGAAGGAGTAGGCAAAAGAGAATGGCAGACATCCCCGTCGGAATACTGGGTTTAGGGGCGATGGTGCCCGAGCGCCGTCTCACCAATCAGGATTTGGAGCAAATGGTGGATACCAGCGATGAATGGATCGTTACGCGGACCGGCATTCGTGAGCGACGCATTGCTGCGCCCGACGAAGCTACCTCGGATCTGGCTCTTGTCGCAGCCCGGCTAGCTATGGAGAGGGCTGAGGTCCGGCCGCAGGATATTGATTTGATTATTGTGGCTACGGTGCTGCCGGATATGCTCTTCCCGTCTACAGCCTGTCTGGTGCAAGAGCGTCTGGGGGCGGTGAGAGCAGCAGCATTTGACCTGGAAGCGGCGTGTTCGGGCTTTATTTATGCTCTTTCGGTCGGCTCACAGTTCATCGCCACGGGAATGTATCGGCACGTTCTGGTCATCGGTGCGGAAGTATTGTCTCGTATCGTGAACTGGCAGGACCGCAATACCTGTGTCTTGCTGGGGGATGGAGCCGGTGCGGCGGTTCTGGGCCCCTCACGGGGAGAGAGAACGCTGCTGTCGACATATTTAGGCGCGGACGGCGCCGGAGCTGATTTGCTCAAGCAACCAGCCGGAGGCTCACGTTTGCCGGCTACGGTTCAGACGTTGGCCGATGGCATGCACTATGTGCACATGAACGGGAATCAGATCTTTCGTTTTGCGGTGCGAACGATGGGGGCTGCTACCTTTGCCGGCTTGAAGAAGGCCGGGCTGACCATGGATGATCTGGATTTCTTAGTTCCCCACCAGGCCAATCTGCGGATCATTGAAGCGGCAGCCGAGCGTTTTGGTTTGGGGATGGAGAAGGTCATGATAAACATTGATCGTTATGGCAACATGTCGGCCGCCTCCATACCCGTGGCATTGGAGGAGGCGGAATCCACGGGGCGGTTGCAAAAAGGAGATCATGTGGTGATGGTTGCTTTTGGTGGTGGTTTGACTTGGGGTTCTGCGGTAGTTCGTTGGTAGATTCTGATGAGGAGGGCGACAGGATGGGAAAGGTCAGAGTTGTCACTGACAGCGCGTCCGACATGCCGGTTGAGCTGTTGAAGGAGATCGGGGTTAGCATGGTTCCACTCACTGTTCATTTTGGAGATGATCAGTTCCAAGACGCGCTGGAGATGACGGCGGAGGAGTTTTACGGTACGCTGGAGTCTTCACCGCATCATCCGCGTACATCGCAACCTTCCCCCAACGACTTTGCCCAGTGTTACCAGGGCGTGGCCTCTGAAGGAGACAGTGTCATTTCCATACACCTGTCGTCGGGTCTCAGTGGCACCTATCAGGCAGCAGAACTGGCCAAGACCTTGGTTCCCGACCTTGATGTCCATGTGGTGGATTCGCGCACCGGTTCCCTCGGCTATGGACTGATGGTAATGGAAGCCGCGCGCATGGCCGAGGCGGGGGCCAGCGTGGAGGACATTGTCCGATCTCTCAAGGACGTGCGGAGCCGACTCTTTTTACACTTCTCCGTCGATACTCTCGAATACTTGCGTAAGAACGGTCGCATTGGCGGTGCCGCCCATCTTCTGGGCACACTTCTTAGCATGAAGCCCATCTTGACCGTGGGCGAAGATGGGTATGTCGCGCCGGTGGAGAGGGTAAGAGGAAAAGGACGCCGCAAGGTCACCAAGCGCTTACTGGAATTGGTCCAGGAGCATACCAGCCCGGGCGCAACCATCCGTTGTGCGGTGATGCATGGCAATGCTCAGGAGGATGCCGAGCTGATTCTGAACGAACTCAAGAAGTTGTATCAAGTGGAATACTCGCTGGTGGCGCCCCTGGGGGCCATTATAGGTACCCATGTGGGACCAGGAACTTTAGGTGTGACATTTTACGAGTGCGGGAAAAGCCAATGATCGGGTTTATCTTCCCAGGCCAAGGTGCGCAGCGGGTGGGTATGGGCCAGGAACTGTACCGGCGTTGGGGCATTGCCCGGGAGACGTTTGATGCTGCCTCCGACGCACTGGGGTATGACATGGCGCGTCTGTGTTTTGAGGGCCCAGCCGATCTGCTGAAGCAGACCGAGTATACCCAGCCTGCCTTGCTTACCGTCGCGGTGGCAACGTGCCGGGTTCTCGCCCAGCAAGGGGTGGAGCCGGACATGGCCGCAGGGCTGAGTCTGGGAGAATACAGTGCCCTCGTGGCAGGTCGGGCATTGGAGTTTTCGCGGGCTGTCACCTTGGTCCAGCGTCGCGGTCGTTACATGCAATCGGCTGTTCCCCTCGGTGTAGGGGGTATGGCCGCCATCGTGGGACTGGACTCTGAAGAGGTGGAACGACTGTGTCTTCAGTTGAAGGAGGTGGGTCTTGTACAAGCCGCCAACTACAACTGTCCCGGACAGGTGGTGATATCCGGTGAGCTGGCTGCTGTCCAAGCTTGTGCTCAAGCAGCCAGGATGCGTGGGGCCAAACGCGCAGTGGTCTTGGAGGTGAGTGCCCCGTTCCATTGTGACTTGATGAAGCCCGCAGCACATCGTCTGTACGAAGATCTGGTGGGGGTGGAGTTTGCATCCCCGGTTTTTGATGTGTTCAGCAATGTGGAGGGCCGTTTGCTGGACCGACCCGATATCATTCGCCAGGCGCTCTATGAGCAAGTCTATTCTCCTGTTCAATGGCAGACGTGCGTAGAGCGGATGCACCTGAGCGGGTGCCGTTACTTTGTGGAAGTAGGTGTGGGTCGAGTCCTTTCAGGTTTCGTCAAGCGTATCGCGAACGATGTCGAGATCATGCAGGTAGAGGACGCTATAACCCTGGAGAATTTGCTTGATATGTGGGAGGAGGTTTGCTAAGATGTTACTTGAAAATCGAGTAGCATTAATTACCGGCTCTTCCCGCGGTTTGGGGAAGGCCATGGCTCTGGCTATGGCGCGACAGGGAGCGACGGTGATCGTTAACTACCGCAGCCATGGCGAAGCCGCCGAGGCCGTTCTGCAGGAACTGAGAGCAGAGGGCAGAAAAGGTGTTCTATACCAGGCGGATGTGAGCGATGCCAATGAAGCACAGGACATGGTCCGCCAGTGCGCAAAGGAGTTCGGCCGGCTGGATATTCTGGTCAACAATGCTGGGGTCAACCGCGATGGGCTCTTGATGCGTATGAGCGATGACAATTGGCGCGATGTCATCGCCACAAGCCTTGACGGGACGTTTCATTGTACGCGCGCTGCATCACGAACCATGCTGAAGCAGCGCTGGGGGAGGATCATTAACATGTGTTCGGTGGCCGGGCTTACAGGCAATGCTGGTCAGGCCAATTACTGTGCGGCCAAGGCGGGTGTTATTGGCTTCACCCGGGCGGCAGCGCGTGAGTTGGCGCCACGGAGTATTACCGTAAACGCCATTGCTCCCGGCCTCATTGAGACCGGTATGGCCCAGGACATGCCCGAGGCGGCCAGAGAACAGCTGCTGTCGCGTGTGCCCATGGGTCGCATGGGCCGGGTTGAGGAGGTTACATCGCTTGTGACCTTCCTTGCCTCAGAGGCTGCAGGGTATATTACCGGTCAGGTTTTAGTGGTGGATGG
Organism: Bacillota bacterium; assembly: GCA_007130145.1. Lineage (GTDB taxonomy): Bacteria > Bacillota > Sulfobacillia > UBA8153 > UBA8153 > SLSY01. The sequence continues at coordinate 28,771 of SLSY01000086.1, read as the reverse complement.
AGGCATGTTGGCCTAGAGTAGGTATATGACAAGGAGGTACTCGCATGTCGGAAGAAAAAATGCTCGAGAAGGTTACGGCAATTATTGTGGAGCAACTCGGTGTGGAGGCAAATGAGGTGACCGCCAAGGCATCATTCATCGATGATTTGGGTGCCGATTCCCTGGAGATCGTTGAGTTGATCATGGCTTTGGAGGAAGAGTTCGGAATGTCCATTCCTGATGAAGACGTTGAGAAGATCGCCACCGTGGGCGATGCCATTGAATACATAAAGGAACACTCCTGAAGGTAGTGCATCGTATAAGTCCCGCACCCAATCGTGCGGGACTTTAGGATACCTTGGGGCGGCGAGGGGAGGAAAGTGCAAGACTCGGCAAGGGTCTTGGGCGACATGATTTGCACAAGCGTGTAGTGGTTACCGGTATGGGCGTGGTATCACCTATTGGCAATGATTTGGAGACGTTTTGGACTAACCTGGTGACCGGCAAGGGTGCGGTGCGAGAGATTACCCGCTTTGATGTGAGCCAATACTCCACCCGCATTGGGGCTGAACTGCCTGCATTTGATCCGGTGGATTACATGGACAGGAAGTTGGCAAAGAGGACCGACCGTTTTACCCAATATGGTTTAGCAGCTGCTTCCATGGCGTTGGAGCAGGCGTCACTTTCGCAGGTGCGCAGCCCCCAGCGGGCCGGCGTGCTGTTTGGCACCGGTATCGGTGGGATCGAGACCCTTTGCGATCAGTTCAACGTTTTGCTAGAGAGAGGGCCCGGGCGGGTCAGTCCATTTTTCATTCCTACCATGATAGCCAATATGGCCGGGGCACAAATCGCAATGAGGTTTAACTTCAAAGGTCCCAATGAGACGGTCGTTACCGCATGTGCTTCATCATCCAACGCAGTGGGCGATGCCTTTCGCATCATTCAACGTGGCGATGCCGATGTCATGCTTGCAGGAGGCGCAGAAGCTCCCTTTGTGCCCCTGGCCTTCGCAGGCTTCTGTGCGCTTCGGGCGATGTCGACCTGCAATGATGAACCGGGACGTGCCATGCGTCCTTTTGATGCTCAGCGCGATGGATTTGTTATGGGCGAGGGCGCCGGCATGTTGGTGCTGGAAAGCTTGGAGCATGCCAGGGAACGGGGAGCGACCATTTTGGGACAGATCAGTGGCTACGGCACCACCGCTGATGCATATCACATCACCGCACCACCACCCGATGGCGAAGGTGCTATTCAAGCCATGCGTGTGGCATTGGATGATGCGGGTCTATTGCCGCACGAAGTGGATTACATCAACGCACACGGCACATCGACTCCGGCCAATGATCGGGCAGAGACGATAGCCATCAAGACTCTGTTTGGTGACTATGCCAAGAAGATCGTCATTTCTTCAACCAAGTCAATGATTGGGCATCTTTTGGGAGCGGCCGGTGCGGTGGAACTCATCGCAACCTTTCTGACCATCAATCGGAGCGTGATTCCTCCCACGATCAACCTTTGCATGCCTGATGAGGAATGTGACTTGGACTATGTCCCCAATCATGCTCGACAAGAAGAAGTACATGCTGCTTTGTCTAATTCTTTTGGCTTTGGCGGGCAGAACGCGTGCCTGGTGGCAAGGAGATTTGTTTCATGAAAGAACTGGGGTTGCCTGATGATTTGCTGCGCCTGGCATTGACTCATTCTTCGTATGCACACGAGCATGGTGCGTTGCCCCACAACGAGAGGCTGGAGTTTCTGGGTGATGCGGTGCTGGATCTGATTATCAGTGAGTGGCTCTATGAGGAGTTCCCCGACGATAGCGAGGGAGAACTTACCGCCCGGCGCGCAGCGCTCGTTTGCGAGGATACCTTGGCAGCAGTGGCACAATCACGAGATTTGGGATCGCGCCTTTTGCTCGGCCGGGGTGAAGTGCGAGGGGGTGGCCGTCACCGTCCATCACTCCTGGCGGCAAGCTTAGAGGCCGTGATCGGTGCGGTCTACCTGCATGGAGGCTTGGACCGTTCCCAGGAGCTGATTCGGGGTTGGTTCGCCCATTACATGCAAAAGGAGCGCCCTGAGAACCCGAAGGCGCAATTGCAAGAATGGGTCCAAGGAGAACCCAACGGACATTTGGAATACCGCGTCCTAAGGCAAGAAGGACCTTCCCATGAGCCCTGTTTCCAGGTGGGGGTTTTTGTTGCTGGCCAGCTGGTAGCACAGGCCTGGGGCAAGAGCAAGAAGGCGGCCGAGAAGCAGGCAGCTGTTGAGGCTTTGCAGAAGGTACGGTCCTAGACTGGCACTGAGGGAGCGAACATGCGCAGACTTCCCATCACCAGACCCAGCATGGCGATATCGTCTGTTTGCTCTTGACCCGTGACGGGATGGTAGAACCGGGAGGGTCCCGCAGGCGATAACCGGTGGTGACGGTACACTCCTGTGGTTTGCTTTGTGGGAATCCACACCAGGGCCAGTGCGCCGTTGCTAGGTTCACTACCAGGTTCGATGAGAAGCAGATCGCCTTTGATCAGCAAGGGAACATAATCATCGGTGGCGAGCACAATACTGTAGCCTGCCGGGGAAAGCGTGTCAGATAGGACGTTTTGAATGGTCATACCTTGTTTTCGCACAACACCCGGGGTTGTGATCGCCATGAGGGGAAGAGTTCCTGGCGAGAAGGTCTCGTCGCTGTCGCGGACGTGGGCTGGCCATTGTGGCACTTGCGTATCAGGGGGGAAGCGTCCGGTTAGGACCGCATCGCGAAAGAGGCGAATGGAGCGAAAGCCCGCCTTCTCAAGCCAGTAGTATACAGATTTTTGCTCAGCGTAGCCCATCTTTCGGGCCAGCTCGGCCACAGTGATAGAAGGTTCGTCTCGAACCAATTGGGCCAGCTGTTCAATCACCGGATGCGCGGACAAGGGAACTCATTCCTTCCCGGGCGTGTGCGCCGACAAGGTGCATTCTTACTGGCAACTGAGGGCAAAACCTTTACCCTGAACAAGGGAAAAGATATACATAACATGGGTAGTAGGACAGAGAATTGACACGTACAGGGGGTTGTCTGGTGTTTCTTCGCCGAATCGAAATCATGGGTTTCAAATCCTTCCCCGATAAGACGTCCCTGGAGTTTTCCCCCGGATTGACCGCGATTGTTGGACCCAACGGCAGCGGAAAATCGAATGTGGCTGATGCCGTGAGGTGGGTCTTGGGCGGTCAAAGTCCCCGCTTGCTGCGTACCAGCCGTATGGATGAGGTGATCTTCTCAGGAACGGACCGGCGAAGACCTTTGAATGTTGCTCGGGTACGCTTGACACTGGACAATGAGGATGGGGCATTGTCCGTGCCCTTTAGTGAAGTTCAGATCACACGTGAGATTTCGCGTGCAGGTGACAGTACATACCAGCTCAACGGTACGCCGTGCCGCCTCAAGGATATCGTGCAGCTATTGGCAGGTACGGGTCTGGGGCGTGATTCTTACTCTCTCATTGGGCAGGGTCGGGTGGAAGAGATGATCAATGCCCATGGCGATGAGCGTCGTGGTTTGCTGGAGGAGGCCGCAGGTATTACCCGCTATCGCAATCAGCGCCAGGAGACACTGCGCCGTTTGCAACGCAGCGAGCAGGATCTGCAGCGCCTGCATGACATATTGACGGAGGTCGAATCCCAGTTGGGTCCACTCCAGGAACAGGCGGACAAGGCGCGCCGATACCGCCAACTAGTGGAACGGTTGCGAAGTCACGAGCTATCCCAGCTTTTGGGCCAGTGGAAAGAGGCAGAAGAGCAGGTGACCAAGAGCCGCAGGGTTTACAGTCAGCGCCAACAAGTAGTTCGTGATACAAGATCCGAGTTGGAGGCGGTCAAGGAGAAGCTGCGTTTGGCTCGACAAGAGGAAGAAGAGCATCATCGAGCGCTCGAAGCTTTGGACAAGGTGCTGGGTGAGTCTGAGATGGAAGAACGGGAACTAAGCATTCGCACGAGCGCTCATGAACAGACCCTTGCCTCCGTCGATGAGGAGATCGATGAACTTGAAATGCGTGTTTCCCGCTTACAGAGCCGTGAGGACGGGCGCGGCCGGGAGAAGAATCAGGCTACACAGACGCTGGACGAGACGGTCATTGCATACGCGCGAGTGCAGCAGGAATACCAGGAGCGCCAGGAGAGTATGGAGGCGTTACGAGCAGTTCTCAAACGCTTTGAACTGCAGGTAGAAACGGCAAAGAGCGATGCTCTCGAGACTCTGAATGAGGCGGCAGCCGAGCGTAACCAGCTGCGCCAGCAAGAACTAGAAAAATGTCATCTTGAGGCGATGTATGGCCGGCTGCAGAAGGAACTGGCCGGGCTTGCGCAAGCCAAAGAGCGCTGGGACGGCACCAGAGGTAGCTTACGCCAAGAACTGGCTCAGTTAGAGGAACAGGTTGAGCAGTTAAGGAGGGTCATCGAGGATGACGAACGTCTTGGCCATGAACTCGAACAGAAGATCCAGCGCGTGCGGCACGAGAAAGAGACCTGCCAAACCGGCGTTGAACGCGTCCAAAGTCGCCTCAATGTGGTGCGTGAAATGCTCAATTCTTATGAGGGATACAGCCGCGGGCCACGCCAATTGCTTCGGGCAGCAGAAACCGAGCCAAATCTACGGGGTGTCCTGGGTTCGGTGGCAGATCTGTTGGCCGTTGAGGCTGATTACCAAAAGGCCATCGAAGCCGCTCTGGGCGGTGCCTTGCAATACATCATCACACATACCGATGAGGTAGCCGAAGCCTGCATCGAGTATCTCAAGACCCACCGAGCGGGCCGGGCAACATTTCTTCCATTGAATCTGGTCAAGCCTTTTGGCCTGAGCGACCGAGAAAGACGCGTGCTCCAAGAGATGCCCGGGGCCTCTGCGGCTCTTTTGGTGGTGCAATATGATGATACGATCAGTCGGGCCATAGAGCATCTGTTGGGCCGCGTACTCATTGCTCGTGATCTCAAACAGGCACTGGCCATGGGACGTCAGACGGACTTGCGCAGTCGCATTGCCACGCTATCGGGTGAGTTAATTGCGCCGGGAGGGGTCCTTACCGGAGGAGGTAGACCCACCGGGGGTGTGCCGCTCTTGGGGCGAAAGCATGAGATCAGCCAGCTGCAACAGCGCCTCGAGGGTGAGCGTATGAAGTGGCAGCAGTGGAAAGAAGAGGAAGAAAGCTCCGTAAACCAGCTCAACACGATCAACGAGACACTCCACCAAGCCCAGCGCGAATGGTCCGGCTTGCAAGTACGACGGGAAGGTGTCCGTAGTGAGTTGAGAAGCCAGGAATCTGAAGGTGATCGTCTCACCCGCGAACAGGAATCGCGGCAACGCGAACTGCAGGTCCTAACCGAGCAGATGCAAGAGCTGAATGCATCAATGGAGGAGACGGCGGCCAGTGCGGCCAAACTGGAACAGTCAGCCAGTACAGTGCGCGATACGGCGGAGCGCACCAGTCAAGAATATGAAAAGAAAAAGAAAGCCTTCGAGCAAGCCGGTGTGGGCCTTACCGATTTGAGGGTACGCGTTGCCGGGCTTAAGGAGCAGAAAGTCCGGCATCAAGAACAGTTGCTTCGAGCCGAGGCCGATCTGGTCGAGGTGCAAACTCAGCTGGAAGAATGTGCTGGTCGCCGCGAGAGTCTCCGGGCAAGAAAGGCAAAGGCCAAGGCCGAGCTGGAGGAGATAGACATGCAGCGTGGCACCATTCAAGAGCACCGGGACAAAATGGAGAAGGAAAAAGAGGCTTGTGGTAATCGTTATCAAGATGCCCGCAAGGTGCGTACCGAATGGGAGACGAAAGAGGAGCAGGTGCAGCGCCGCGAAAAGGGGTTGGAGACAAGGCTGCACAATTTGGCATTGGAGAAGGCCCGGCGGGAGATGGAGGCGGACCACATCCGGCAAAAATTACGCGAACGCTATGGGCTTGATGCTCACGCTCTTCCCGATGACTTGGACGGTCCGCCGTCATCTGAGGAAGATGTGAATATCGATCAACTCCGCGAAGAGCTGTCCGAACTCGGCGAGGTAAACCTTGGCGCCATCGGTGAATACCAGCGACTCACGGAGCGCAGTGAGTTTCTCAGACAGCAAAAGGCGGATGTGGAGGCTGCGTGTCAGGATCTACAGCGGGCAATACAGGAGACGGACAAACAGATCGAAGCGATGTTTGCCGCTACGTTGGAGGCGGTCCGCACGAGTTTTCAAACACTGTTTCGTCGCCTCTTTGGTGGGGGCAGAGCCGATCTTGTGGCTACTGACGGAGATAACCCTATCCAAAGCGGGATCGAAATCGTGGTCCAACCACCCGGGCGAAAACTGCGTAACATCAACTTGTTGTCCGGCGGTGAAAAGGCGTTGACGGCCATCGCCCTGCTGTTTTCTCTTTTGACGATCCGGCCATCTCCCTTTTGCTTTCTTGACGAGATTGAAGCGGCGCTTGATGAGAGCAACGCAGAGCGGTTCTTGAAGCTGCTCAGGGAATTTGAGTCTCGTACGCAATTCATATTGATTACCCACCAAAAGATCACCATGGAAGCGGCAGACGTGCTGTACGGAGTGACCATGCAAGAGACGGGCATTTCCCGCTTGATATCGGTGAATCTTGTTGAGGCCAGTGAAGGTTCAGCCTAGCTAGAGGAGGTGGTGGAAGTGGTCTTTGAACGACTCCGGGCGGGTTTGGAAAGAACGCGTTCACACATGCGCGATATGCTAAACACTGTTCTAAGCGGTGGGAGGCGTGTGGACGACGAACTGTTTGATGAAATAGAAGAAACCATGATCCAGGCCGATATGGGTTTCGCCACAGCCCACGCTTTGGTGGAAGAACTGCGCCAGCGTTGCCGAAATGAGCGCATTACCGATTCGGAGGCTGTTATGCCGCTCATCCGTGATGTAGTTGAAGACAGGCTAAGACAGGGAACATCGGATCTCCTAACAGACCAGACGCCGGCGGTGATTATGATCGTAGGCGTGAACGGTTCTGGAAAGACCACCACGTGCGCCAAACTGGCGCACCGGTTTCGCACCGATAAGAAACGGGTGATACTGGGTGCTGTTGACACCTTCCGCGCGGCCGCCATTGATCAGTTGGAGGTATGGGCCCAGCGTACTGGTGCCGATATCATCCGCCATCAAGAAGGAAGTGATCCGGCCGCCGTTGCCTTCGATGCCATCGCCGCTGGGATTGCCCGCCGCGCGGATGCTGTGATCTTGGATACGGCGGGTCGCATGCACACGCGCAGTGATCTGATGAAGGAACTAGGTAAGGTGCGACGGGTGGCGGGCAAAGCTTTGCCAGGAGCACCTCATGAGGTGTTGTTGGTGCTCGATGCGACCACAGGACAGAACGCAATGCGGCAGGCCGAGGAGTTTCAAAGCGTCACGGAGCTTACGGGCATCATCCTCACCAAACTTGACGGTTCGGCCCGGGGCGGGGTGGTCGTGTCCATTGTCGATCAACTGGGCATACCGGTGAAGATGATAGGGATAGGTGAGGGTATGGACGATCTGCGTCCATTTGACGCCGCTGAGTTTGTTGAGGCCATCTTTGGCTGATGATTCGACCCACATGAGTTGACATCCACCCCCAGCATGGTTAGAATAAGTCTGTCTAGTAGAAATGCTTAACAGTTAGGGGGGTGGGATGATGGAACCACGCGTGCACATCAGCTTGTTGCGCGAACTGTATCGTCCTCTTCTAACGCCATGGCAGGACCAGGTGCTTGACCTGTACTATGATCAAGATTGGTCACTGTCAGAGATTGCTCGCATCCGGGCGGTGAGCCGCGCGGCCGTACACAGTGTGCTCAAGCGTGCTGAAGCCATCCTCACTCACTATGAGACAAGACTGGGCTTGTTAGAAAGCCATCGCGTGAGGAACGAGTTGGTGGATCGAATGCTTGAGCGGTTGCAAGAGCAAGGGATGGCCGACGATCACATCATCTTGGATATGCTAGGGGAACTTCGCAAATAAGGGGGAGTCCTTTCTGTTTGATACTCTGTCACAGCGACTCCAGGAGACGATGCGCCGCCTGCGAGGGCGCGGAAAACTGACGGAAGCCGACGTTAATGCCGCGCTGCGCGAGGTGCGCATGGCTTTGCTCGAGGCCGATGTCAGCTTGCCGGTGGTTAAGGAGTTTACCAACCGGGTGAAAGAGCGAGCGGTGGGCATTGAAGTGCTAAAGAGCCTGTCGCCGGCTCAGCACGTGATCAAGATGGTCAAGGAGGAACTCATCAACATGCTCGGCGGAGAGCCAGCCCATCTCCAACGAGGCGGTGGTGATACCAGCGTGTTGCTGATCGTGGGTTTGCAAGGTTCGGGCAAGACGACCTCCGCTGCCAAACTAGCGTTGCACTTACGAAAGAAAGGGCAAACACCACTACTGGTGGCGTGTGATACGCGCCGACCGGCCGCGATCAAACAATTGCAAGTCTTGGGAAAGAGCATTAACATCCCTGTTTTTACACAGGGTGATCGTCCTTCTCCGGTGGATGTAGCGCAAGCGGGCGTGGGCCACGCGCGACACCAAGGTCAGGATACCGTCATCATCGATACGGCCGGCCGATTGCAAATAGACGATGATCTCATGCAGGAACTCGAAGAGATGAAGTCAATGGTCAAGCCCGACGAGATCCTCTTGGTGGCTGATGCCATGACCGGTCAGGAAGCCGTCAACATTGCCGGGGAGTTTCACCGCCGCTTGGGCATAAGCGGCGTAATACTGACCAAACTCGACAGTGATGCCAGGGGCGGGGCCGCCCTCTCTGTTCGTTCAGCCACGGGAGCACCGGTGAAATTTGCCGGAGTGGGCGAGAAGATGGATGCATTTGAAATCTTTCATCCCGATCGTTTGGTCTCGCGCATCCTGGGCATGGGGGATGTTCTGACCCTGATCGAAAAAGCCGAGCAGAGCTTTGCTGAAGAGGAAGCCAAAGACTTGGAGCGCCGGCTTCGCAAACAGGAGTTTACCTTGGATGACTTTCTTAGTCAGATGAAGCAGATACGTAAGATGGGACCTTTGGAGAACCTCATGGGCATGTTGCCCGGTATGGATCGTATGAAGGGGCAGGTAGATCTGAGCCAGAGTGAAGATGAAATGAAACGGGCAGAAGCAATCATAAATTCCATGACGGTCGTGGAACGCCGGCAGCCCGTTGTCATAGATGCCAGCAGGAAGCGTCGTATAGCGCGAGGGAGCGGCACGCGAGTGCAGGACGTAAATCGCTTGCTCAAGAGTTTTGAACAGATGCGACATATGCTCAAGAATGTGGGCAAACTCGAACGCGAGCTTAAGCGTGGAGGACGTTTCCCGCAGCTGTAATTAGAAAGGGGAGTTCAAGTGGCAGTACGAATTCGACTCAGGAGGATGGGGGCAAAAAGGATTCCTTTCTACCGTTTGGTCGTAGCCGATTCGCGGTCACCACGTGATGGTCGCTTCATCGCTGAGGTGGGTTACTATAACCCGGCTACGAAGCCCACTACCCTCAAGGTAGACGAGGACAAGGTGCTTGAATGGTTAGGAAAAGGCGCACAGCCTTCGGAAACTGTGAAGCGTTTGCTCAATCAGACAGGGGTGCTGGCCAAGTACCGTGAGATGAAGCAGGGCAAGCGTGAAAGTGAGGGAACCGATGATGCAAGCATTGCTGCAGACGCTGGTGAGGGCTCTGGTTGACGATCCCGACTCCATTGATATCCGCCAGGTAGAAGACGGCGAATGGACGCGGTATGAAATCCGGGTGGCTCCAGAAGATACGGGAAAAGTCATCGGTAAGCAAGGCAGAACCATTCGTGCCGTGCGGCAGCTGGTAAAGGCAGCAGCCGTGCGCAGTGGCGAACGGGTCAATGTTGACGTTATTTGACCCTGACCAACCGGGCTTGACCATCAAGGTCCCGGTCAAGGTCATGGCCGTGGTAACCGAGACACTCCGGCAAGAACTGGCTAAGGAGTGCCAGGAAAACCTGGGCAGAATCGACTATGAGACGGAGCAAACGACGAATCGTTTGCGCCGCCGGCAGAAAGCGCGCGCCCGCCTCGACGACGGGGAGACGGAGAGGAAACTCCAAGAGGAAATCGACAATTGCAACACACAGCGCTCCCAATGGCGGGAGCGGCTAAAGGAGATAGCGCAGCTGGCCCCCGGCGCTCTCTTGCTGCAAGGGACGGTTGAGGCTTGGGTCAGAGTGCAGGCGGGGATGAGCTGGGATCAGCTGGACTCTGGTCGCATCATTATCAAGGACGGTGTGATCGTGGAGGCTCAGATGGGGTCTTTTCGGGAGCAAGAGCCGTGCGACGAATAGCCATTGGCCAAGTGCTGGGAGCCCACGGCTACAAGGGTGAGGTGCGGGTGGATCCCTTGACGGACTTCCCCGAGCGTTTCTTCGCGCTCAAGTGGGTTTACTTGGGGGAAGAAAGACGACGGCGTGAAGTTCAGTCCGTACGCAACCATGATCGCTTCTTCTTGGTTAAACTGGAAGGGATCAGAGACGAGGAAGAAGCGCACAGTTTGTGCGGAAGCTATCTATTCTTGCCCCGTCAGCAACTGGTGCCGTTGCCGCCAGATCAGTTCTATATATGGCAGCTCGAGGGTCTTGAGGTATTCACCACCTGCGGTCAACCTCTTGGATTCGTGGAAGAAGTATTGATTCGACCGGCCAACGACGTATACGTGGTCCGCGCTAAGGATGGTCGCCAGCTGCTGGTACCGGCGCTAAAAGAGGTCGTGGTCGAAGTAGACGTCAAAGGCAACCGCATGATAGTGGCACCAGGTCCGAGCCTGGAATGGGAGGGAGAAGTTTGGACGTCATCGTGCTGACATTGTTTCCCTCCATGTTCCATGGGGTACTGGGCCAGAGCATATTGGGCCGGGCTCAGGAGGAGGGACGGGTGACCCTGCGCACCGTGGACATCCGGGATTTCTCAACGGATACTCATAAGACGGTCGATGATTATCCGTATGGCGGGGGAGCGGGAATGCTGCTGAAGCCAGAGCCCGTCGTGGAGGCGCTAGAATGGGCACGACAGCAATGCCCCCGTGGGGCACACGCGGTTCTGGCCTGTGCACAGGGACGCCCCTATTCGCAGAAGTTGGCTGAGGCGTGGGCTACTAAGCCTGCATTGGTGTTGCTTTGTGGACACTACGAGGGCATCGATGAGAGGGTGCGTGATTGGGTTGATGAAGAGGTATCTATCGGTGACTTCGTGCTGACGGGGGGGGAGATACCGGCGATGGCCATCATCGATTCGGTGGTGCGCTTGCTCCCAGGAGCACTGGGCCATATGGATTCGGCATGTTACGACTCCTTCTCCTTTGGATTACTGGAGGGTCCCCAGTACACGCGTCCGCGCGAGTTTCGGGGCAAGACGGTTCCGGAGGTCTTGCTTTCCGGCGATCATCAGCGCATTCGGCAATGGCGTCGCAAGGAAGCACTTCGCAGAACCTATCACCGCAGACCTGATCTATTGGCCAAGGCGGTGCTGACGTATGAAGATCGCCGCCTCTTGGAAGAGATTGAGCAGTGTGAGCAAGGAGGCAAAGACAAGTGAACTTACTGAGAATAGTGGAAAGAGAACAGATGAAGAAGGATGTACCTGAGTTTCGTCCCGGTGATTCGGTGCGAGTTCATGTGAAGGTCGTGGAAGGAGCTCGTGAGAGGTTGCAGCCGTTTGAAGGGGTTGTCATTGCCCGGCGAGGCACAGGCGCTAACGAGACATTCACGGTACGGCGAGTAACATCGGGCATTGGCGTGGAGAGAACCTTTCCGTTGCACTCACCCAATGTGGCCCAAATTGAAGTGCTCAAACTCGGCCGCGTGCGCCGGGCCAAACTGTATTACGTAAGGGAGCGCAAGGGCAAACGGGCGCGCATTCGTGAGCGGATCCGCGTGAAGTAGAATGAGGTGAATCCGATTGAACAGGGCGGTACGGGAGACGCTGGAAACCATAGTCATAGCCCTGCTCATTGCACTGGTGCTAAGGGCCTACATGGTGGAGTCCTTCGTTGTTCAGGGTACTTCTATGGAGCCCACGCTGGTCGATAGTGAGCGACTGCTTGTGAATAAGATGCTCTATCGCTTCGCTCTGCCCGGACATGGCGACATAGTGGTTTTCCGTTACCCGCGTTCGCCCGATAGAGACTATGTGAAGCGAGTGATCGCTTTGCCGGGCGAAACCATTGAGATTAAGATGGGGCGGGTGTATGTGGATGGAGCACTTGTCACCGAACCCTATGTTATACGCATGGGGGGGGCGAGTTTTCCTGCGATGACTGTACCGGAGGAACATGTTTTCGTATTAGGGGATAACCGGGCCAACAGTGATGATAGCCGTTCCTTTGGCCCAGTACCCTACGACCTCATTAAGGGTCGTGCCTTCATCGTATTTTGGCCGCTGGGTAGAATGAAGACCCTGTCGGCTTCACCCGTGCCGGGTTAGGGGGAAGAGTATGCGACGGGGCGGTCTCCCTGGACATATGGCTAAGGCGCGGCGCATTGCGCGCGAGAAAGTCGGCTTGGTCGACATGGTGCTCGAAGTAGTGGATGCGCGAGCTCCTCTGGCCACTCATAGCGTTGATGCTGATGCCCTAGCCGAGCGCAAACCACGCTTGCTCATCATGAGTCACAGTGACTTAGCCGCACCAATGAGTACCAGCAAGTGGTTGTCCTACTGGCAGCAGCAGAATGTATATGCCTTTGCCATTGACGCCGTGCGAGGTGAAGGGCTCGGCCCCTTGCAAACCCAGCTGAAAAGAGCGGGGATGGGTCTCAATGAGCGTTTGGCGGAACGGGGAAGGCGCCATCGCCCCCTGCGAGCTATTGTGATAGGCTTGCCCAATGTGGGCAAGTCCTCACTGCTCAATCGGCTGACGCGAGGGAAAGCCAAAGCTCGTACCGGGGCCAAGCCCGGTATCACCCGAGGTGAACAGTGGCTTCGGAGTGGTAACATCGAGCTGTTGGATCTGCCGGGAATGCTGCCTGTACAGGCAGGCGACACTGACGCGGCCCGCATACTTCAGACCGTGGGCATCCTCTCCTTGGATCGCTTTGATGCCGTTGAGTTATGTACTTGGCTGCTGAAGGAAGGTTTGGGTCACCAAACCGAGGAGATCGCTTCGGGTGTGGGCATTTCCTATCGTCCCGGAGAAGAGATGGAGTTTCTGCGGTCTTTTGCTGTGAGTCGCGGTCGTCTTGCCAGCGGTGGACGACCTGAGCTGGAGGACGCCGCGCTTCAGTTTGCCCGAGGCTTACAGCAGGGTAAGTGGGGTCGCTTCACCTTGGAGGAACCCCCACATGATGGTGAGTTGTGAGGCAAGGCAAGTGGTGTCGTCATCAGTCCCCGGCTGCGCTGGCCCAAGCGCTGGAGCAGATGAAGTGTCACGCTTGGAACGATAGGCGCTGGCGCCGGGTGATGTGGTGTCTTGGCCAGGACCCACGCGGCCAGGTCAGGCAGCTGGCCGCAAGGACCGGGGGGCAGATGGAGCGTGCTCAGGGAGAGCCTGCTAAGCTATACCGGTATGAACGAGTGCTGTGGAGTTTAGATTACCAGGTGGCAGGGGTGGATGAAGTCGGCAGAGGTTGTCTAGCCGGCCCGGTCGTCGCCAGTGCCGTTCTACTGCCGCGGTTTTACCCGCTCGACGAGGTGGCAGATTCCAAGGTGCTCAGTGCCCAAAAACGTAACCGTCTTTACCAAATGATTCTCGACAAGGCCCTGGCCGTATCAATAGGATGTGCCCCGGCGCAAGAAGTCGATGACATCAACGTGTATCAAGCCACAAGAAAGGCCATGTCGCGCGCCGTGGAAGGGTTAGCTATTCAACCGGATCATCTCTTGGTTGATGCGATCGCCTTGCATGAGGTGGGCATCCCGGTATGGAGCATGGTTCGCGGCGATGCACGGTCGGGCTCCATTGCCGCTGCATCTATCGTTGCTAAGGTGACGCGCGACGGGATGATGGAGACGTATCATGAGATGTACCCTCAGTACGGATTTGCACGCCACAAGGGGTATGCTACCCCCCTACATTTACAGGCACTGCGCGAATTTGGTCCCTGCCCGCTTCACCGTCGGTCCTTCCGGCCGGTTTGGGAGGCGCCGTCGCTCGGTGATTGAGGTTGATCGTTTGTGGAGAGTTTGGAGAGTTGTGTTATGCCTAACCTCTTGCCAGCGTGACCACAGCGCAGGGAAGGGAGGGCACCAGAACGGAGGGAGGCAAAACGTTGCGGATCGTAGTATGCGTAAAGCAAGTTCCAGAGACCACGGAGTCGGCCAAGATTAACCCGGAAACGGGTACTTTGATGCGAGAGGGAGTCGCTTCGATTACTAATCCTTTTGATATGTACGCTCTCGAAGAGGCGCTGCGCATCAAGGAGAAACAGGAAGGTGATCATGAAGTTGTTGCCTTGAGCATGGGGCCACCCCAAGCGCAGGAAATGCTCAAAGAAGCACTGGCTCTCGGTTGTGATAGGGCGGTGCTTTTGTCCGATCGAGCTTTTGCCGGAGCCGATACACTCGCTACCGCTTACACACTGGCCCGGGCCATCGAGACATTGGGTGGATGTGACTTGGTCCTCTGCGGTAAGCAGGCAGTGGATGGTGATACGGCGCAAGTTGGGCCGGGAGTGGCGGAGGAATTGGATATACCTCATGCTACCTATGTCCGCAAGATCGCGTCCTTGTCACCCCAAGCCATCGAGGTGGAACGATTGGTCGAAGGCGGCATTGAACAAGTCGAAATGACAATGCCGGCTCTCTTGACGGTGGTCAAGGAGATCAACGAGCCCCGCCTCCCTTCGCTTAGAGGGATTATGAAGGCTAAACGTATGGAAGTAACCGTGTGGGATGCAGCAGAACTGGCAGTGGATGCAGAGCGGGTGGGGCTCGCTGGCTCGCCGACAGAGGTGGTAAAGGTCTTCACTCCCCAACTAGAAAAGGATACACAGATTCTGGAAGGGTCGCCTGATGAGCAAGCAAAGCAACTGATACACGGGTTGCGTCAGGCTGGCTTAATGTAAGGGGGAGCGACATGAAATACATACGAATCATAGAGGAGAATTGCTCTGGTTGCGAAGAGTGCCTCTCCAGCTGCCCATTTGGTGCCATTACCATTGAGGATGGGATCGCGCGTATTGGTGATGCCTGTAACCTCTGTGGTGCTTGTGTTGACCACTGTGCCTTTGGGGCGATCGAGATGGAACAGAGCGAGGAAGCCATAGTAAGCCCCCCTGCGCAAGGGGGCGTTTGGATCTTTGCAGAGCAACGCAGCGGACAACTGTCCGGCGTTGTCTACGAGCTTCTCGGGGAGGGACGGAAGTTAGCCGATGAGCTGGACACACCGCTTTGTGCCGTGCTTTTGGGGCACGAAGTGGGGAAGCTGACGGGTGACCTCATTGCTCATGGGGCTGATATTGTGTATTTGGCTGACCATCCCGAACTCAAGGATTTCCGCGATGAACCTTACACGGCGATCATTGCCCAAGGTGTAGAGGAATTCGAGCCAGAGATATTCTTGTTTGGGGCCACCTCTACCGGCCGCTCTTTAGCACCCCGGTTGGCCGGGCGCCTGCGGACGGGACTCACCGCGGATTGCACCGAACTGAGCATTGCCGGTGAGGCCAGGCTCTTGGAGCAAACGCGCCCTGCCTGGGGTGGCAATATCATGGCTACGATTCTCTGTCGGCGTCACCGCCCGCAAATGGCCAGTGTGAGACCCAAAGTGATGAAGCGAGCAATAGCAGATACCAAGCGCCAGGGCCGCATCGTGGAACTAAGCCTAAACGCGCATCAGTTAACCAGCCGCACGCGCCTACTTGATTACATTCCCGAGCTAATACACAGCATCAACATTGAAGAGGCTGATATTATTGTGTCAGGCGGACGCGGGCTCGGAGACAGCAAGAACTTCAGTCTCTTGGAAGAACTCGCCAGTATGCTCAACGGCGCAGTGGGGGCATCACGAGCTGCTGTCGACTCCGGCTGGATACCCTATCGTCATCAAGTGGGCCAGACCGGCAAGACAGTAGCTCCCAAACTCTACATTGCTGTGGGTATTTCCGGGGCCATTCAACATCTGGCCGGCATGCAATCGGCCGATGTGATCGTGGCGATCAACAAGAATGCCGATGCCCCCATATTTCAGGTGGCAACTTATGGCATTGTGGGCGACTTGTTTGAGGTGATACCCGCTCTAACGGCCGCCTTGAAGAAGGAAGTATCGTGATACGGAGCCAAGTCTACGTTTCATTTCGACGTGTGGCTTTTTCCGGTGTTGATAAGAGGGATTCTATCATCACAAGAGAAGATAAAATAGGGAGTTTTAACAGTGGAGGAGGCGGAGGAGCCCATCGCAGCATTAGGGCCCGGCCCTCAGTGGCCGGGCATGACATTGGGTGGGCATAGTTGGAATGAAAGTTGTTTATCGCATCTTAAGATACACTCGGCCTTATATCCGGTGGATGATATTGGCTGCCATGGGAATGACGGGCATGGTGACGCTGAACATGATGATCCCTTGGTTGACCAAGAGAGTCATCGATGAAGCGCTCACCCTGGGACAGCACCACCTGCTCATACCCCTCTCCTTGGCGGTGGTGGGTGTGGCTGCTCTTCGCGGCGTGGCGGCCTTTTTCCAGCGCTACTCCATGGAATATGTGGCGCAGCACGTTGTGTATGATATGCGCAGCGATCTCTATCGGCATTTGCAGGCGCTTTCTTTTAGCTATTATGACGATATGCGTACAGGGCAACTGATGGCTCGAGTCACCGGTGACGTGGAAACTCTGCGCCGCATGATTGGGTTTGGCATCATCAACCTTCTATCCAATATTTTCACCTTCGGTATCGTTCTTTTCTTGCTGTTCAGTTTGCATTGGCGCTTGGCGCTGGTATCACTGCTTCTCATGCCTTTCCTTGTTTACACAGTAGCACAGTTTGCTACCAAGGTGCGCCCTGCCTACCGCGATATTCAGGCGCAGCTGGCCACCCTTACTTCAACGTTGCAGGAGAATGTAACCGGCGTGAGGGTGGTGCGGGCCTTTGCTCAAGAGGAGTCAGAGCGGGAAAAATTCCGACACGTCAATGAGGGTTACTTTCAGAAAGAACTCAGAGCGGTCAAGATGTGGGCCTTCTACTTCCCTCTGATGAACTTCTTGTCACAGTTGGGTACGGTGTTTGTCATCTGGTACGGAGGCATGGAGGTGATGCAGGGGCGGCTCACCTTGGGAGAATTGGTGGCGTTTAACGCATACCTTCTGATGCTCATCATGCCTTTGCGCATGGTGGGATGGATCGTAAACCTGTATCAACGGGGTATCGCTTCGGGGGAGCGCGTGTTCGAAGTGCTCGACGAACCGATACTCATTGAAGAGAAACCGGGCGCCCGGAAGCTGGGCGAGATAGAGGGGCATGTGCGACTTGATGATGTCTTCTTTGTCTATCCCGGGGCTTCTGAGCCCGTACTCTCCCATATCAACATCGAGGCCAAGCCTGGCCAGATCATTGCCTTGCTGGGTGGTACCGGTTCTGGAAAGTCCACTCTGGTCAGTCTGATTCCACGCTTCCATGATCCGAGCCATGGGCGGGTGCTCATTGACGGTGAGGATATTCGCGATGTGACCCTGTCCAGTTTGCGTCGACAGGTCGGTGTAGTGATGCAAGATACGTTCCTTTTCTCAGCAACCATTCTCGAGAATATCAGCTACGGCCGACCCGACGCCAGCCAAGAAGAGATCGAATGGGCGGCTCGTTCTGCCCGTATCCACGACTTCATTATGACCTTACCCAAGGGTTATGATACGGTGGTGGGCGAACGGGGTGTGGGCCTTTCTGGTGGTCAGAAGCAACGGGTGGCTATTGCGCGCACTCTTCTCATTAATCCCGGTGTTCTCATTCTCGACGATGCCACATCCAGCGTGGACACAGAGACCGAGCATTTGATCCAGCAGGCCCTAGCGGTACTCATGGAGAACCGCACAACGTTTGTTATATCTCAGCGGTTGTCTTCCATCAAGGACGCTGATGAGATCATCGTACTGGAGGATGGGCGCGTGGTGGAAAGAGGAACCCACGAGCAATTGATGAAGACGGGCCGTCGCTATCAGGAAATATATCATTTGCAGGTGGAAGACGGCCGCGAACGTATCGACCCAGAGCAAGGAGGTGGCATGGCATGAGCATGCATCACCATCTTCACACCGATGAAGAATCACGTTACCGCAAGTATGATGCTCGCCTGGCCAAGCGATTGTGGAACTATGTCGCACCCTATTCGGGTCGTTTAGCCTTAGCCATGCTCATGATGGTGATCGTGTCGCTGACCGGTTTGGTGGGGCCTTATCTTATCGGTTTGGCGATAGATAACCACATCGCCCAGCATGATATGGTGGGTTTAGCTTGGTTATCCGCTATCTTCATCGCCACCCAACTGGTGCATTGGTTTGCCAGCTACTGGCAGACATACTTCATGACCTGGGTGGGCCAGAAGGCCGTGTTCGCAATCCGCCAAGATCTCTATTCTCACCTGCAGCGCTTAAGCTTTAGGTTCTTTGACCGGCAACCGGCCGGTGTGATCATGTCACGGGTAACCAATGATGTCAACGCCATGAGCGAGCTGGTCTCATCCGGTCTTGTGCATCTGGTAGCCGACGTCATCACCGTTGTGGCCATTGTCATCATCCTGGTTAGCATGAACGCTAGGTTGGCCCTGGCCTCCTTTGTCACCATTCCCATCTTGATCTGGGCGGCTACGGTGTTCAGGGGGCATGTGCGGCGGGCTTATGCCGAGGTGCGCCAAAAACTGGCCATGGTATACGCGAACTTGCAGGAGAGCATTTCAGGCATTCGTGTCACCCAATCGTTTGTCAGAGAAGACGTGAATCATGCCCGTTTTAACGTGGTGAGCCAGGAGAACATGGATGCCAACATGCATGCCATCACCCTGTTTGCCATTTTCGGACCCTTTGTGCAGCTGATCGGTGCGACGGGGACCTGTGTCGTCCTCTGGTACGGCGGGACCATGATCATTGGAGGTACCGGTGGTCTGACCATCGGTGTTCTGGTGTCTTTTACTCTCTATCTCACGCGGTTTTTTCAACCCATCCAGGAAATTAGCAACATCTACAATATGATGCAATCGGCCATGGCATCCTGTGAGAAGGTCTTTGGCATCATGGATGAGGAGCCTGAGATCCAGGACAAGACCGATGCTATTGAGCTCAAAGGTATTGAAGGCCGGGTACAACTGGAGGATGTTACGTTTGGTTACGACCCCGAAAGGCCCATCTTGCACAACATCAATCTCACGGTGCAAGCCGGTCGTCGTGTCGCTCTGGTGGGCGAAACGGGGGCGGGAAAGTCATCCATCATCAACTTGGTCTCGCGGTTTTATGATGTGCAGGAGGGGAGAGTTCTCATTGCTGGGCACGATGTGCGCGATGTGACGTTGAAGTCCCTTCGGACACACTTGGGTATCGTCCTGCAGGACAGTTTTCTATTTTCTGGAACCATCATAGAGAACATCTGTTATGGCCGCCCGGATGCTACGTTTCAGCAGGTGGTGGAAGCGGCGAAAGTGGTCGGGGCCCACGATTTTATCGAGAAGATGGAGGATGGCTATGAGACAGAGGTGGGGGAGAGGGGCTCACACATGTCCATCGGGCAGCGGCAGCTTATTTCGTTTGCACGTGCCCTCCTGTGCGATCCGACCATTCTCATTCTGGATGAGGCCACTTCCAGTGTTGATGCCTATACCGAATTGGTCATACAGAGGGGTCTGGAAAGGCTTTTGGCCGCGCGCACTGCTATTATCATCGCTCACCGGCTGTCTACCATACGCAATGCGGATCTCATCGTGGTTTTGGATGAGGGGCGCATCGTTGAACGCGGCAAGCACGATGAGTTGCTAGCCAAAGACGGCGTCTATGCCCTGTTATATGAGCGGCAGTTCAAGATTCAGGAGGAGATTTGAGGTAAGAACGAAAGAAGTAGGGATGAATGACTGAGGGCATGCCAACAAGGATGCCCTCATTACCGTTTGACCGGCGCGGCTTCTCGATATATTATAAGTTAGGTGTTGCACATCCCTGTCTTGCAGAGGGTGGAATCCACACATAATAAGGGGTGAACCTTTGTCGAAGGACCTGATTATTGTCGAGTCACCGGCGAAAGCCAAAACCATAGAGAAGTTTCTGGGAAGGCGATTTACGGTTAAGGCGTCTATGGGGCACGTGCGCGATCTTCCGCGCAGTCAATTTGGAGTCGACGTTGAGGCTGACTTCGAACCCAAGTACATTACCATTCGCGGGAAGGGACCCGTGTTGCAGGAGTTGCGTAAGCATGCTCGCAAAGCCAAGCGAGTGCTCCTGGCCACTGACCCCGATCGTGAAGGGGAAGCCATTTCCTGGCACCTGGCCCAAGCGCTGAAACTGGACGACGCGATCGATTGCCGGTTGGAGTTTCACGAGATCACTCGTGATGTCATTCGCCAGGCGGTCAAAAACCCCCGACCCATTGATGTTCAGCTAGTCGATGCCCAGCAGGCGCGGCGCATCCTTGATCGACTGGTGGGCTACAAGCTCAGCCCCTTGCTGTGGCGCAAGATCCGGCCGGGTTTGAGTGCAGGACGGGTGCAGTCGGTGGCGTTGCGCTTGATATGTGAGCGTGAGAAGGAGATTGAAACTTTTGAACCCGAGGAATACTGGTCACTTCACGCCGAACTCCTCACGCCCCAGAAAGCTACGTTGAGTGCACGTTACTTAGGGCAAGGAAAAAAGCGGGTGCGTCTAGGTGATGAACCCAGTGTGCAGAGGGTTATGGAGCGAGTTTCCCGGGCACGCTTTCAGGTGGATGGAGTGCAACGGCGTGAACGACGCCGGCAGCCTTCCCGGGCGTTTTCCACCAGTACGCTCCAACAAGAAGCCGCACGAAAGCTAAACTTCACCGCCCGGCAAACGATGGCGCTGGCCCAACAGTTGTACGAAGGCCTTGACATGGGAAAAGAGGGCACCGTAGGGTTAATTACCTATGTCAGGACCGATTCTTCTCGCGTGGCCGAGAGCGCTCTGGCTGAGGCCAGCGCGTATATCAAAGAAAGATACGGTGAGAAGATGGTGGGCAAGGTTGAGCGCACCAGTGGCGAGAATCCTCGTCAACAGGGTGCCCATGAAGCCATCCGTCCTACCTCGGTACATCGCGAGCCCGAGATGCTCCGCGAACATCTTACCCCCCGGCAGTACCGTTTGTACAAGTTGATTTGGGAGCGCTTTGTGGCCAGTCAGATGGCACCGGCGGTGTATGATACGGTAAGTGTCGACATTCGTGCGGGCGATGATGAGTTTCGTGCCAGCGGTTCTGTGCTGAGATTCTCCGGCTTCATGCAGGTATACATTGAGGGGAAGGACGAGGATGAAGTCGAGCCGGAAGAGATGTTATTGCCTGCACTGACCGAGGGTGATGTTCTCAATGTCGCTAAACTTGTTCCCCAGCAGCATTTCACCCAACCTCCGCCACGCTATACCGAAGCGACCTTGGTGCGCACGCTGGAAGAAAAGGGGATTGGCCGCCCCAGCACCTATGCACCCATCATCGATACCGTGCAAAGAAGGGGATATGCACGAAAGGATAGTAATCGTTTCGTGCCAACGGAACTGGGCCTGTTGGTTACCGGTGTCTTGACCAAGTTCTTTGCACCCATCATTGATGTGGACTTCACTGCCCACTTGGAGCGCCAGTTGGACTTGGTAGAGGCAGGGGAAGTGGAATGGCGTCATATCATGGAAGAATTCTACCCCGGTCTTGCCTCCATGTTGGATAAGGCAGAGGAAGAAATCGGAGGCTTGGAGCAGGGCGATGAGCCCACCGATCAGCGTTGCCAGGAATGCCATCGTTTCTTGGTGATTAAGCACGGTCGTTATGGGCGTTTTCTGGCTTGTCCCGGTTTTCCTGAGTGCCGTTTCACCACGCCGCTGCTCGAGGAAATTGGTGTAGCATGTCCTGAGTGCGGTGAGGCTATTGTTGAGAGAACCAGCCGCAAAGGGCGTAAGTTCTTCGGTTGCTCTGGATTCCCGGAGTGCCGGTTCGTTAGCTGGAATCGTCCGGTGGATGAGATGTGTCCTGAATGCGGCAAATTGCTGGTAGAGAAGAGCACCAAACGGTTGGGGTTGCGGCACGTGTGCCCCGATCGTGAATGCGGCTATGCCCGCAGCGTGGAAGAAGGAGAGGAGACGTCTTAAGGGGTCTTTCCACATGAAGGAGCGTCGGGTGGTGGTTGTGGGCGGAGGTTTAGCAGGATGCGAGGCAGCTTGGCAAATTGCCCGAGCGAATGTGCACTGTATTCTCTACGAAATGCGGCCTCACAAGCAAACTCCCGCCCACCAAACAGGAGATTTGGCCGAGTTGGTGTGCAGCAACTCACTGGGCTCGTTACAGGAGAACAGCGCCAGTGGGCTGCTGAAGGCTGAGCTTAGCATCATGGGTTCTTTGCTCTTGGATCTGGCGCAGGCCAGTCAGGTTCCGGCCGGGCACGCCCTCGCTGTCGATCGCAAGGAGTTTTCCTCGCGGGTGGAGGACGCTCTCGTCGGTCATCCCTTGATAGAGATTTGTCGGCAAGAGGTTACATCCATCCCCGAAGGATCGGCTGTGGTGCTGGCCAGTGGACCGTTAACCTCCACAGACCTAGCTCAGGACCTGCAGAAACTCACCGGCGAGTCCATGCTGCACTTCTATGACGCAGCGGCTCCCCTCATTCAGGCAGATTCCATTGATGGAGAGAAGACCTTCCGGGCCGGACGGCATGGCGGTGGCGACTACATCAACTGCCCTATGAACGCCGAGGCGTACGCGCACCTGGTAGAGGAACTCAATCGGGCCAAGCGGGTTGTGCGCCGCTCGTTTGAACCCAAGGAACTGTTTGCTGGCTGTATGCCCGTGGAGGAATTGGCTGGTCGAGGCCTTGATACCCTTCGTTTTGGGCCACTGCGCCCCATCGGCTTGGTTGACCCTAAGACGCAAGAACGTCCGCATGCGGTGGTGCAGCTGCGCCAAGACGATCGATACGGCCGACTTTACAATATGGTAGGCTTTCAGACCAATCTAACCTGGCCTGAGCAGCGCCGTGTGTTCCGCCTCATACCCGGTCTGGAGGGGGCAGAGTTCCTTCGCTATGGCGTTATGCATCGTAATACCTTTGTCCGTGCCCCCCACATCCTCAACCCCGCTTTCGAGTGTAGGAAACGTCCCGGGCTCTTTATAGCCGGTCAGCTGTCTGGTGCCGAAGGCTATGTAGCGGCGGTGGCCACCGGACTGTTATGTGGAGTAAATGCAGCGCGAAGGGCGCTGGAGCAGCCCCTTCTCAATTGGCCCGTCGATACACTGACCGGTGCGCTCTCAAACTATGTATCGCAAGGACCCTGTCGTGACTTTCAACCCATCAACCCCAACTTTGGTCTGTTACCTCTCATGGCAGGCGGTCGCAAGACGCGCCGTCCGAAGCAGGCGTACCAGGCCTTGCGTAGTATGAGAATATTCTGGTCCCAGTTGGGGAATGGTCGAATATTATGACTAAAAAGTTGATATGTGAGGACACATATGGTAATATAGAAACAACGTTTTGTGCTTTGTGAATAGCTTGTTATGTGAGGTTTTGTAGGTGGAACATGAGGAGAGTTTGCGGCTCGAAAACTTCGCTCTCATCGAGGACTACGTGATGAGTTTGGTGGCAACCCAGCGCCGTTCGCATCATACGATTGTAAACTACTCGGGCGATTTGGAACAGTTTGCTCTTTTCGTTACCGCGCAGCGCATGTGCTTGACTGCAGTGAAGACTGCGTTGATCCGGCAGTATGTCCGCACGTTAGCCCAGATGGGTTTGGCTCCCAGCTCCATTGCTCGCAAGATTTCTTCGCTCCGTTCCTTTTACAAGCACCTCACAATTCATGCGGACGTGGCTGAAAACCCAGCTATTGACGTGGAGACCGGAAAGCGAGCTCAGCGCCTGCCCCGCTTTCTTACGGTTGAGCAAGTGGAAGCACTGTTGGACAATCCGGATCGCTCCAGTGTTCTTGGCACGAGAGATGCTGCTCTTTTGGAAGTGCTCTACGGCGCAGGCTTGCGGGTGGCGGAATTGACGGGCCTGGATAGGAATGATGTGGATTACACCATTGGATGCGTACAGGTTAGAGGAAAAGGCGGAAAGGAGCGCTTCGTTCCGCTCGGGTCGGTGGCTCTGGACCGTCTGGCACACTATCTGGAGTATTCCTACCCCCGTTTGAGAAAGGCCTCCAAGGGCCGAAGCCAAGCAGGCCAAAGGCTCTTTCTCAACGCTCGCGGAGGACCTCTTTCCAGTCGTAGTGTGCGACGCATACTGGATAAGCACTTGGAGCCTTTGAAGGTCGACGGAAGCGTGAGTCCCCATACATTGCGGCACTCCTTTGCCACCCATTTGCTGGCTGAGGGGGCGGACCTGCGCTCCGTGCAGGAGATGTTGGGGCACGCAAACGTGTCTACCACACAGATTTACACACATGTCATGCCGGCCCGCTTGAAGGCGGTCTATGACCGCTATCACCCGCGCGCCGGAGGAAGAGAGGGTTCATAGTATTATGCTAGAAGGAACCACGATTGTGGCTGTGCGCCGAGAGGGGAAAGCCGCTCTGGCTGGAGATGGTCAGGTCACTCTGAGCGGGAGCAACACCATCATCAAAGCCAGGGCGCGCAAGGTGCGCCGGATCTACCGGGGGGAAGTACTGGCCGGGTTTGCTGGTTCTGTTGCCGACGCCTTCACACTTTTTGATAAGTTTGAGGGAAAGCTGGAGGAAGCCAGAGGACAGTTGCTCAGGGCCGCCGTGGCTTTGGCCAAGGAATGGCGTACTGATCGCATGCTACGCCGGTTGGAAGCACTTCTGCTGGTTATGGATAAAGAACACCTGCTCTTGGTGTCCGGTAACGGCGAGGTCATTGAACCTGATGAGCCCGTGTGTGCCGTGGGCTCGGGTGGGGCCTATGCTCTTGCCGCAGCTCGTGCCTTACTGACACACAGCGACCTCGATGCCAGGAGCATTGCTCTGGAGTCCATGCGCATTGCCGCCGGCCTTTGTGTCTATACCAATGATGAGATTACCGTCGAAGAGATCGGAGGGCAAAGCATTGATGGATGAACTGACTCCCCGTCAGATCGTGCAAGAACTTGATAAATACATCATCGGCCAGGATATGGCCAAGCGGGCGGTGGCGGTAGCCATTAGGAATCGTCTGCGCCGCCAGCGCGTGCCCAAGGACTTTCAGGATGAAGTCGTGCCCAAGAACATCCTCATGGTAGGTCCAACGGGCGTGGGCAAGACGGAGATTGCCCGCCGTTTGGCGCGACTGGTTAGCGCTCCCTTTGTCAAGGTGGAGGCAACCAAGTTTACGGAAGTGGGCTATGTCGGCCGCGACGTGGAGTCCATCGTACGTGATCTGGTAGAGACCTCCGTACGTATGGTCAAGGGCGAACACCTGGAGACCGTGCAACAAGAGGCCCGAGTGCGGGCGGATGAAGAACTGCTCAATCTCTTGGCACCCATGCCCAAGCGCAAGACGGCTCCTCGGCGCAATCCGTTTGCCAGTCTCATGTCAGGGATGGAGGACGATGCTGAGGATGAAGATGATCAAGCGAATCAGGCCCCTGACTATGAAGAGGTAGTGCGCGAGGCGCGGGCCTACCGGCGACAGGTTCAGGCAGCCTTGACCGCCGGCAGCATGGATGAGGAAATGGTGGAGATTGAGGTGGAGGACTCGGCCAAGCCTACCCTCGAGGTGTTTGATGGCACCGGGATTCAGGAGATGGGCATCAATTTCCAGGAGATGTTTGGTGGGATGTTGCCCAAGAAGCGAAAGAAGCGTCGCCTCACCGTGAGAGAGGCGCGAAGGCTTTTGGCGGCCGAAGAGGCGCAGAAATTGATCGACAATGATGCGGCCGTATCGGAGGCCATACGCCGTGCAGAGCAAATGGGAATCGTCTTCATTGACGAGTTGGATAAGGTGGCCGGTCGCGAAGGCATGACCGGAGTTGACGTATCCCGGGAAGGGGTGCAAAGGGACATTCTGCCCATCATTGAGGGCTCCACAGTCAACACCAAATATGGTCCGGTACGTACCGATCATGTTCTGTTTGTTGCCGCTGGTGCCTTTCACATGTCAAAGCCCAGCGATCTAATACCCGAACTTCAGGGGCGGTTTCCCGTTCGGGTAGAGCTCGAAACCCTGACTCCTGGCGATTTCCGGCGAATTCTTACCGAACCGCAGAATTCGCTGACCCGGCAGTATCAAGCGTTGCTCAAGACCGAGGGCATTTGCTTGGAGTTCTCGCCGGATGCGATCAATGAGATCGCAGACATTGCTTTTCAGGTCAATGAACAGGGTGAAAACATTGGTGCCCGCAGACTTCACACTGTGATGGAAAAATTGTTGGAGCAACTGGCTTTTTCTGCACCAGAGATGGAAGAAGAGAAGGTGGTTATCGACCAGAAAGAGGTGCGTAACCGACTTAAAGCAGTGATCGGAGATCTGGACACCGCAAAGTATGTGTTGTAAGCGGAGCAGTACGGAAGGGAGAAGGATATGAGTACTTTATTGGACAAGACACGCAGGATGAACCGTTTCTTGCAGCAACAAGCCGGACAAGCCGTTGATTTTGGCAGGGTCGCTGAGGTGCTGAGCGAGGCTACAGACTCCAACGTATACCTAGTGGATCGGGCAGGGGAGATACTGGGCATGGCTCTGTTTGCCGGCAATGAATGTCCTGTGGTCACAGAGGTCACGGGAACCGGACGCTTTCCTGCCGACTTCAATCGTGAACTACTGCGTTTGGAAGAGACCGAACCCAACGTGCAACGGGAAGGCGAGATATGCGACTTTCGGGAGGATTCCACCTGCATCATGGGCAGCAAGGTAGACCTGATGGTACCGGTGGTTGGCGATGGCAATCGCCTCGGTACTCTGGTTATGTCCCGCTTTGGTGAACGCTTCAGTGACGAGGACTTGGTGGTGGCGGAGTACGGAGCCACCGTGGCGGCCATGGAGATGCTTCGGGCCCGCGGCGAGCGCGGAGAAGCCTTGGCGCGCCAGAAGGCTGCCGTGCAGGTGGCCATCAACAGTCTCTCTTATTCGGAGTTGGAAGCAGTCCGCCATGTGTTTGAAGAACTCAACGGTATGGAAGGATTCTTGGTGGCTTCCAAGATTGCGGATCGAGTGGGCATTACTCGTTCTGTCATCGTGAATGCCCTGCGCAAGTTCGAGAGTGCAGGCGTCATCGAATCCCGTTCGCTGGGAATGAAAGGAACGTATATCAAGGTTCTTAATGAGCTCTTGCCTCTGGAACTGAAACGGTCCTAAAGACGCCAAGCGAGACCATTCACCACATTCGAGGCCCTGGTAGTGAGCATTTGCTCCTAGCAGGGCCTCTATGCTTGTCATGAAACCTGAAGTCCCGAGTTTTTATATCTAGGTTGGGACAGCCACCTTCATAGCTTCATAGATGGCCCGTTGCTTTCCGGTAATCTCTCCGATATATCCACGCTTTCCGGGGTGCTGATAGAGTTCAATAATATCGAGTTCGTCTAACAGTTCTTGCAGGCTGTACTTAGAAAAGAGTTTCTTCTCATCCATGATCTTCTTGATATGACACAGGTAAATCAAGCCAATGAATTGCAGGAACAGCTTCCCTTCCAGACCTTCTTCCGAAGCCACAGACTCTCTGCGCATATTCAGATGCTCTTTAAGATTGCCAAAGGCTTTTTCCACCATATCCTTGGTCCGGTAGATTTGAAGAGCTTCCATCGGTTTGCTGATACCATTAGACATCAGTACAAAGTATCCAAGGTTTTGCTCTGCGGTGTCAATGGCCCTCTGTTTTGGTTCAATCTTCACTCCCCGGATGGGCGTCGTGGTCACCTTGAAATACTTGCTGTACTTCTTCTCGTGTTCAGGCTTGCGGTGACCGCTGGAGAGTTCTTCCTCCCAGGCATCCAATTCATGATAGAAACGCGACCGGTCGTCTGTTGCTTTGCGGTCGTTGTAATAGAAATGGAAATACATTCTTCGGCTTTCACGGATCGTTTCACCGCTTCTCGGTTTCATCTCCTCATAAGGCCAGGAATCGAGAAAACTAAGGGCGAAGAGACCGGCTTCCGGGTAATAGTGCTTTCTGGTTTTGAGCGAACCCCTGATTTCCTCCAGCTTCTTCTTTACCAGCGAAAGTGACAGCTTGGCACCGATCAGGAATTTATAGCGGTGCTTATAGAGAGCGTTGATGTTCTCGGCACTGTAGAAGCCGCGGTCCATCACCAACTTGACTTTGTCCATGTCCAGGAAGGTGATGTCCTTGAGAAGATTGGTGACGGTTTTGACATCAGACACATTGCCCGGTAACTTGCGGTAATAGGCCGGCAGACCCGACTGTTCTCCCAGGAGCAGCGCGAGATTAATCTGGGGAAGCCGGTCCCCTTCCTTGTTCTTGCCATATTTGACCTGTTTAATGAGCTCAGAGTAGGAGGAGATGCTGGTGATGTCAAAGGCCAAAAACTCAGTCTCCAGGCGTCGTTCGGCCTGCAAGCTGAAAAATTTCATCTTTGCTGCTTCATCAATTGTGGTAAGAAGTTCGCTGCTTCGCTGCGAGGGGATGTCTTTGCCATAAGGGTGTTTATGTGTCCGGCTCCATTTCGAGAATCGGTACAGCGGACTGTTTTCAAGAATCAAGTAATAGACGATGGAGAGCATCTGCTGATAGGTGGCGGGAAAACTGCGTTTTAGATCCTGTATAACACCG
>SLSY01000103.1 GCA_007130145.1 Bacillota bacterium | reverse complement strand
TGCCATCGTTAACGGGACCTCATGCGGATCGGCCCTGGGTCAAGTGGTGCCTGAGGCAACTGGCAAGAACACCCAAACTAGCTTGAAAACATGGGGATGCCTACTTTATCTTGACACACACCTGCTCGATCCTTGTCTTGACAGATCCCCTAGATTTGGCGTATAACATTCTGGGAGGGATGGGTATGCCAACCTACGAGTATAAGTGTCCTAAATGCGGAATCTTTGAAACAGAGC
The DNA here is from genome assembly GCA_007130145.1 of Bacillota bacterium. Classification (GTDB taxonomy): domain Bacteria; phylum Bacillota; class Sulfobacillia; order UBA8153; family UBA8153; genus SLSY01. Next base: position 5,651 of record SLSY01000103.1, on the reverse strand, counting down.
AAAAAATCACTGCGCCAGCTCTGGAGGAATGTCCTGCTTGTAACAGTGAAGTGAAACGTCTCATTAGTCGTAACGTGGGTATTGTTTTCAAGGGCAGTGGATTTTACTGCACCGATAACCGCAAGAGCGAACCCGCTTCTTCAGGGGCAGCTTGTCCGGAAGCGGCGGCTGCTTCCACCGGCGGCGGTGCATGCGCAGCTTGTCCCAACAAGAAGGACTAGCCTAGGGGCCGGTCAGATTTACAGCTGAGGCGATGTTTCGTCTCAGCTTTTGTCATTAAGGAGGTATCCCTTGTCTTCGAGGGCAGATGTGATGGTCTTGTAGGTTTCCAGGTCGGGGACTCTTATGGTATGCAAGTGTACTCCGTCGGTTAAAGAGGAGAGGAGGCGAGCCTTAGCCCGGGATAATCTGTCCACGAACTCCTCAACTTCTTTCTCGGTCGAAAGCAAGAGCTGCCCTGTAATCTCACCGTAAAGAGGGTGCTCGACGATGACATCCATTACTTCTCCACCCAGTCTGACTATGGTTAGCAATTCGTTTGCGACATGCTCGGATCTGTGGCGACAGGCAATGAGTCGCTTGATCCCCCCAAAGGCACCGCGATTCAAAAGGTAACCCCGGGGAGTGGCCAGGATTTCCACTCCGGAGGTTCTAAGTAGTGCAATGTCCTGCACAATGACTTGTCGGGACACTCCCAATCTTTCTGCCAGTTCCTGGCCGGTCACTGGCCCGGTGTTCATCAGAAGCTGCTCTTGAATGGCCGTGCGCCTGCGTTCTGCTCCCATGAATAAACCCCTCCCCACCGTCAGTTTATCACATCCTGCAGGATACTTTCTATTGGGTACTGAATTCGTATCTTTAAGGAAGAACAGCGAAAGGAGTGAAAGCATGCGCATCTACATATCGGCGGACTTAGAAGGCATAGCCGGAGTCGTGCATGGGGATCAATGTCACGAAGGTGGTAAAGACTATAACCGGGCCCGGCACTGGATGACCCAAGAAGTGAATGCGGCGGTCCAGGGTGCTCTTGATGCTGGGGCCGTAGACGTCCTGGTGAATGACGCCCACGGGTCCATGCGCAATCTTCTCTATGAAGAATTGCATCCCAAGGCTACCCTCATCAGTGGTACCGGGAAACCCCTGCAGATGATGGAGGGCATTGATGACAGTTTCGATGCCGTCTTTCTCATTGGTTACCATGCTCGCATGGGCCAGCATGGCATACTCAACCACACCATTTCCGGGGGAACTGTGGGTGGGGTGTGGGTCAACGGCCTGGAAGTGGGAGAGACCGGGATCAACTCTTTCACCGCTGGCCACTTTGGAGTACCGGTGGTGTTGGTTACGGGGGATCAGTGCCTTGCTGCCGAAGCACAGGAACTCATGCCTTGGGTTAAGACAGTCGCTGTGAAGCGGGCCATCAGTCGTTATGCTGCGGCCTCTTTACCCCGGGACGAGGTGAGGGATCTGATACGGCAAAGGGCCCATGAAGCAGTGGCGAACCTTTCCAGCGCGGGGCCTTTGCGCACCCAAGAACCGGTGGAGTTCCGTCTGCGCTTTAGAGACACCGCCCAGGCAGACAAGGCCGACATCTTGTCGCAAGTGCGACGTCAAGATCCCCTGACCCTTGCTTTCCAAGCTACTGACTATTTGACTGGAGTCTGCAGGCTCAGAGCGCTCATTGGATTAGGCCGCTAGGAGACGACGAAGAAGGGAAGGCCCATGTCTACACAGCAACAGTTGCAGGAACACTTATACCGCATTGATGGGCGGGGCTATGGTGCCTATAAGGATATTGCGGGAAAATGGCATTGGGAAAATGGGACTTGCCTGTACGTTGACCATGTGCAGGCTGATCCCTTTGCCAGCCCGTCCCGTCTCCGTGTAGCCGTTCCCTGGACGCGGCCCGGACACCTGAAGGGTAATCCTGACCGTTTGCGAGGTGCCAGCGGCTACGTGGGGCGTTTGGCCCGCCAGACCACAGGCAAAGTGCAGGCGAAACGGGGGAGCGGCCGCTCCGGCCAGGGTTACTTAGATGCCGGGGGCCAGGAACTCTTGGACCGGACAGCAGTTGTTCTGGGGCCTGGGGAGATCGAAATCCGTCTGAGCCTGGGGTTGCCAGCTGCTGGGCGGCGTGTCTTAGGACGTACCGCTTCTGATTTGCTCCAGGGCATGATTCAGAGCCTTAGGGAGACTTTGGCGTTCAGTCCATCCCAGTGGGAGCAACTGCGCCAGTGGGCTGATGTGGCCGAGGACCAGACTGTGTTGCGCCAGCGCCTGAAAGAAGCAGGACTGGTGGCATTTGTACCCGATGGAGCCAGGTTGCCCCGAAAGAGCGGGGTTTCCGATCTCCCCTTAGAACCCGGGAAAGTGATACCCTTCGCATCGCCTCCTTCAATGCGGGTTACCTTATCAGTGCCTCATCGGGGGGAGATCTGCGGCATGGGAATTCCCCGGGGGGTTACCCTGATCGTGGGAGGAGGCTACCACGGCAAGTCCACACTACTCCGGGCTTTGGAGCGTGGGGTCTACGACCATATACCCGGCGACGGCAGGGAACTTGTCGTCACGGTTGCATCGGCCGTCAAGGTCCGGGCTGAGGACGGCCGTTCTGTAGCGGGAGTTGACATTTCTCCTTTCATAGCAGACCTTCCCGCCGGGCAGCCCACAGCTGACTTCTATACCCAGGAGGCCAGTGGGTCCACCTCCCAGGCAGCCAACATCATGGAAGCCCTGGAACTAGGGTGCGAACTTCTGCTTATGGATGAGGACACCAGTGCCACCAACTTCCTCATACGGGACGCACGCATGCAGAGCTTGGTCCATCGTGACCATGAGCCCATCACCCCGTTTATCGATCGCGTAGGCGAGTTGAAAGATAAAGGGGTGTCCACCATCATGGTGATGGGGGGGTCGGGCGACTATTTCTCCGTGGTCGACCAGGTGATCCGGATGAATGCCTATCGCGTCGCAGATGTTACCGCTGAGGCCCAGGAGATCTCAGAAAGGATGCCCACAGGGCGAGCCAGGGAGACCCGTGGCGAGCACTGGGAGTTTGGTCAGCGGGTTCCACTGCCGGGAAGTATTAATCTCCGCCGCCGGAACCGGGTAAGAGCCGAGGGGCGAGGATTGTCCACGGTTCTTCTGGGGGATGAAACCGTTGAACTCTCTGGGGTAGAACAGCTGGTGGATGCCAGCCAGACGCGGGCTGTTGCCACTATCATGGCCTACGCTCACCAGCATTACGTGGATGGACGAAGGTCTTTTGGGGAAGTGCTTGACTTAGTCTATCTCGATTGGGAGCAAGGTGGATGGGAATGCATCTCTCCTTACCGGGGGCATCCTGGTGATTTGGCCTGGCCCCGGCCCCACGAGGTAGTGGCTGCCTTCAATCGCCTGCGTTCCTTGAAGACTAGCAAAGGGTTCGCTCCCCGGTGAAAAGGAATGACTCAAATCAAGGAGAAACAGTGAAGCAAGCGGGCTCATTCTTCTCGGACTCCCAGCTCGTCTTTTTCCATGATTTTCACTAGCACAAGGCGGGCTGGTTATCTCCACTGAAAGGCACAAAGGAGCGGAACGCACTAAGATCCAGGTGCAAGCCCATTTAGGGCTTAAGAGGAGGGAATAATGGATGAAAGCGATTGTCAATGGCAAACTCTACACCATTAGCCACGGGGTGATAAACAAAGGGACGGTGTTGGTAGATCAAGGCCGTATTGTCGCGATAGGCAAAGAGATTCCTGTGCCTCCCGAAGCAGAGGTCATCGACGCGGCCGGCAAAGTGGTTACACCAGGGCTCATCGATGCCCACAGTCATATCGGTCTCTTTGGAGAACCATCTGTACCGGCCAACAATGACGGCAATGAAATTACCGATCCCGTCACTCCCCAGTTGCGAGGCATTGATTCCCTAAACCCTGATGATCCTTCGTTTCCTATGGTGCTGGCGGCGGGTGTAACTACCGTCTTCACCGGACCGGGCAGTGGTAACCTCATTGGCGGCACGGGCCTGGCCATTAAGATGGTGGGGCGAACAGCCGATGAGATGGCGATTCCGGGGACAGAAGCCATGAAGATGGCCCTAGGGGAAAACCCGAAGCGCTTGTATGGTGAACGCAAGCTGATGCCTTACACCCGGATGGGGAACGCCGCCGTGCTGCGTGAAGCGCTCGTTAAGGCACAAAATTATATGAGAAAATCCCAAGAGGCAGAAAAAGACAAGGATAAGCCAGAACGAGATCTGAAGATGGAAATGCTCGGCCGGGTGTTGAGGCGTGAGATGAAAGCCCGAATCCATGCCCACCGGGCGGACGACATAATGACTGCCATTCGAATTGCCGAAGAGTTTAACCTTGACTTTGTCATTGAACATGCGACGGAAGGTTATCGCATTGCCGATTTGTTGGCCCAAAAGGGCGTGCCGTGCGTGGTAGGGCCCCTGTTGATGAGCCAGTCCAAGATGGAATTGACCAAGGTGACCTTGGAGAACCCCGGTCTGTTGGCCAAAGCAGGGGTAAAGGTGGCCATCCAATGCGATACCACGTCAGGGACCCGGTGGTTGGGCTTACATGCAGGGCTGGCCGTTCGCGAGGGTATGGATGAAGTCCTGGCTCTTGAGGCTATTACTCGTATTGCTGCTGAGATCATCGGCGTCGATGATCAACTGGGAACTCTCGAGCCGGGTAAGCAAGCTGATATCGTCATATTCACAGAGCATCCTTTCAACACCATGAGCCTGTGTGAAATAGTACTCATCAATGGAGAAATCGTTTACCAGCGGGACAGTGGTAAGAGTTGTTGCTGTTGAGGAGGGAATCAACCAAGTATGATCAAAGTAGTAGCCAGCGCTAACGGCATCGTGGGCATTGGTGCTGCTCTCGACGTCTTTATCTAGACTGGGGAGCGGGGAGGACGGGAACGAATCTCGCCTTTTCAGGGGCATCCGGGTGAGCTGGCCTGGCCCCGTCTCCACGAGATAGTGGCCGCCCTTACTCCCTTGTGTTTTTTAGGTCGTCTATTGGAGAGGTTCTGCCAGCACAAGACGGGTTGGTTATTTCGCCGTGTTTCCAAGAAGATGCAGAGGAGCGGAATGCACTGTAATTCAGGTGCAAGCCCACGCAGGGCTTGAGGAGGAGTAATGGATGAAAGCGATTGTCAATGGAAAACTCTACACTATTAGTCACGGGGTGATAAACAAAGGGACGTTGTTGGTAGATCAAGGCCGTATTGTTGCGATAGGCAAAGAGATTTCTGTGCCTTCCGAAGCAGAGGTCATCGACGCGGCCGGCAAAGTGGTTACACCAGGGCTTATCGATGCCCACAGTCATATCGGCCTCTTTGGAGAACCAATGGTGCCGGCCAATTGGGATGGCAATGAGGATTCTGACCCCGTTACGCCGCAGCTTAGAGGCATTGATTCCCTGAACCCTGATGATCCTTCGTTTCCCGTCGTGCTGGCGGCGGGTGTGACCACTGTCTACACCGGTCCGGGCAGCGGTAACATCATTGGTGGCATTGGTCTGGCCGTTAAGATGGTGGGCCGAACGGCTGACGAGATGGCGATTCCGGGGACAGAAGCCATGAAGATGGCCCTGGGGGAAAACCCCAAGGGCTTGTATGGTGAACGCAAGATGATGCCTTACACCCGGATG
>SLSY01000069.1 GCA_007130145.1 Bacillota bacterium | reverse complement strand
CGTATTGTTCATGTCGTCATGCCTCCTTACCGCAAGTATGGCCTCAGGGCCAAATACGCGTGAATGGTTACCAACGTGTATCCGATCAGTGCCAGGAACCGGTGAGTCCTCAATCGTTTCTTCGCGGGGATCCGTTTCATCGTTACGGTGACTATGGCCGCGGTGAAGAAGAGGAACGCACCGATACCGATCCAACCGAACACCGGAATCCTGCTCACCATGAACCCTCCTTTGTCACCCAATGGTCGAAGCCATTGAGCGACTTGCCGTAGCACAGACTTTTCCGGTCATGTTCACCATCTCGATGGCCGCTCTCTCGGTACATCAGCTGTGGATCTGTCCGCCCCAACACCTTTGTCCGGTCTGCCAGGCAATGCTCATAGCCCTAGACTGACTCCACTATCGCCTTTGCCTCTGCACTCACCGTATGCAGGGCAGTTACCAGAACTTCTTCTCGCTCGGCGCCTCTTAGCCTCTTGCTAAAGCAGCACCTGCCGTTGAGCGGACTGTGTCAACGCCCTCGGAATCTTCTTAGTAGGTTGGTTTTGCCGTCCTGTGTCAGCTAAACTGTTGTCAACGTAAGCCGTGCACCTTCTACCGGGAGTTTCTATCCCCAAGAGTTAGTTGGTCTGCCGCTAGCTACTGGGAATGTTAGCAAAACGTGGACTGGCCTTCCCGCACTTGAAGGATACGGAACATCCGTCGATGGGCTGTGGGCTTTGTTGATCACTCGTGGGCTCATTCAGTGCATCAAGTCAAACGTGCTGCCCGCCTTGTCGTTAGTTCCCGAAGTCCGGGAGCCGCCAAAGGGTTGCTGTCCGACGATGGACCCGGTAGGCTTGCCATTAAGGTGGAATTGTGGAATTTTCCTCGCGCATTTACGAAGGGCGCCCTCCATCTGCGGCTGTGGCTAGCCGCTCCCGGGAAACAGCGCCCCGGTTAGCCCGTATGATGAAGTGTTGTCACACAGTCCGAGGGTCTCCTGTAGGCGATCATCCTCGTACACAAATGCGTTCAACACTGGGCCGAATATTTCCTCTTTCATGGTCTTGAAAGAGATCGAAAACTACAACCACTGGGCTTGATGAAACATCCCCGAGACCTGTCGTCATCGCCCCCGGATTGTTTCGTCCTCGGGCGCATTGGCTGCGGGTGGAACCCATCTCAACGATCGGGAGCTTCGAACCGGCATGTACCGGGGCGCTTCAACGACTTCATCATGGTCTACCGCCCTTCCTGTCCCCTTTTGGCATGGACAAGGCCCATACTCGCATGGCTGATGCAAAACTCGCCCCTATGAAGCCACCTCCATGTGAGACAAGGAGAAGAAGCAAGAAATCAGCCAGATGAGGCATACCATCCGCTGAAACCCGCATAACATACGGGTTCTTCATCATGGATGGGCCAGAAGGCCTACGAACTGTCGAACGCAGGAGAGAAGGGCTGCACCTTTAGATGCACGTGCGCCTGCTTCGTTCCATCGCCCCCTGGAGCAGGGGGGTGCCTTTAGCGATTGAGCAACTGGAATACTAAGGTAATCAGGATCTTGATCTCCTTATCACGGTGTCGAGGAAATAAACGATGAGAGTTGTGACAGCCCAAACCAAATACCCTCCCACGATGGGAAGCCCCTGCGCACCCACGCCAAGAAACGATGAGTGCATTAGACCAAAGAAGGTCAGAACAGCTCCCGTCATACACCACCCAGCAGCCAGATACGGTCTTCTATCTATCAGATGGACTACGATCGCTGACCAGATGATTGCCGTGAACGGAAATCCCAATGCTAGAGTCTGGAGGTGTGTTGAAGCGCTGCTCGTTGCTTCCTGTGTCACCTGTGTGACAATCAAGTACGCTCCGATTGGGATGAAGGATACGAGCACCGCGGGCAGATGTCCGGGCGGTGTCTTCCTAATCGAAGCATGGGTCACGGCAAGAGCCAGCCAGATAAAGACCCCTGCAACCACCCCCTCAGGGATGATCTCGCGCAAAACCCACAGAAGCCCCGTGAAGCCTGTGATAGCATAGGCAACCGCGGTGAGAGCAGGATAGAAAGTGCGAGCCCCGGATTCCTTCCACCCTGGGTGACCAGACAGAAGAAACGTGGGCATCCAGCTGCCCAGAAGAGCACCCCCCACAGTTGTCAGCGCCCCGTCCACAATCATTACTTCTCGAGCATCGTAGCGATCTCCCACCGCCTCTGCGGCCGCAAGATTGCTTAGGTTCCTCAGGAGCTGGTTGCCGAGGGCGAGCGGGACCACGAGGGGAATGTGCTCACGCGCAGCCGACCAGAGGTGAGAAAACCCCAGAGTCGTTATGCCGCCCAGATTAAAGGATATGTCAAACGCGTTGTCAGGTAGTTGAACACTGCCCGTGAAGTAGCCAATCACCGATCCCAACACAAAAACGACGGGTAACAAGGGAATGTCATCTAACCACCTGCCGAACATGGTGGCCAACACGACGCCAACAGTGAAAAAGGCCACGTATGGTTGCTCCATTATCGTTATTCCGTAGGTGGTTCCCACGTAGATCAGCATCAACCCACTGAGCAATCCCAGTAATGAGGCGCGCGGAACCAACGACTTCAGGATGCCCACAAATGGGTATAGCAGGATCTTCGTCAGCCCGAAAAGAAGGTTTACGGCCAGTCCCAACCCCCATGCAAGGTATGCATCACCCGTTGCGATCCATGTGGGCATCAACACACCAAAGGTTATCGTTATGCTACTAACCAGATCAACGCCCAGTCCAGGGAGAGCCGTGACATCGGTACGGTTCTCTGTTTTGGCAAGACGAAGGGCGGATAGGGCACAGTAGCCGTGCCCTAGGACGTGCTGCCAGGCGAACGCAGGTAGGAAGCTACCCATGATGATGACTGCAGGATAACCCGTGGCCAGAAGGGGAGCCACGCAAACGACCATCACAGCCAACTGGGAGAAGAACAGGTACGTGGTAGCCTCCCAATCTCCCGGTTGGGGTTTCATATGAGTAGAAACGCTACGAAGAAAAGACAATTTTGCGCATCGACTCCAAACTGTTGTGTTTTTACCCTCGAATAATGCCTGTACAGATTGCAACGACTAGGATCGCGAGAAGAACTCGCGAACAAGGGCGACGCACAGTCTCGCTGTGTAGGAAAGTCTTCCCGGATCCAGACACGCGAAGACGTCGCTTGGTAGGTGGTAATTCGGATCTGGCCACCAAATGAGGCATGAAACTGGAATCCCCCACTCATAGAAGGGGTAATGGTCTCCAGCCAAGGGAGGGTTGAGGATCTTCACGGGATATTGACAAAGATGCTGAGCGAGGGCCCTTCGCAATGCAGGCTCGGTTCCAGGGTCAACCCAGGGCCAGAAGTATTCTCCGACTCCAACCATGTCAAGATTCACAACGAGAGCTATTTGGCCCACGGTCTGATCGTCGATTCTCTCCTTTAGATACGCCTTCGAACCCAGTTGCAGCAGTTCCTCGCCTCCGAAGAACGCGACGGTGATCTTCAGATTCTGGAACTCGGGCAACTGAAGGAGCTCTTCTGCCACCATGGAAGCACAAATCAATCCAGAGCCATTATCATTTGCCCCAGGAGAATCATAGATGGAGTCGTAGTGGGCGCAGATGAGTACTTCATGGGGAAAATCGCTGCGAACACTCCCGACAATGTTGGAAAACTCCTGGTCCGGTAGTAACTCCGTCTCGGTACAGAGGCGTATTCTGATGTCCCCTACTCCATTAGCATCCAGTATGCCCTCCAACGCATCTCCCTCCTCGGCACCAATAATGAAGCTGGGTACATCCATCCCCGGACCCTCAAGGGATAACGGAACCGATGGCCCCTCATCGGTTGCAATCAGCTGGGCCACGAGATCGCCATCTTTCATGACGGAAAAGTGGCGCCAGTGGAAGACGCCGATCAACATCTGTCGCCCCGCACCCACCAAGACTCCATCCACGTCAATAGGTGGAGAGTATATCATGGTCTTGGCATCCATCCTGAGCCGGTCAGGGCCCGCATAGACCAGAGCATGGGGGGTGCCTAGTTCGTGCCACCCATCATAATTCACGACTTGTTCATGCACGCGATACCCCGTGCACTCCAGGGCCTCCCTTAGACTCTGGGCTGCCGCCTTCATCCCATCTGTTCCCATATAACGGACAGGATCCGCTCTTAGCAAGCGCTGGATGGCATCGGACACACACTTCACTCCCTCTTACAGCTTGGGGTCCCACCGATCACGCAGTGCATCTCCAAGAACATTCAGACCGACTATGACAATAACAATGGCCAGCCCAGGAATAATGACCACATGGGGAGCTACCCGCATGTAATCCCTTGCCTGTGAAAGCATAAGCCCCCATTCGGGCAACGGAGGCTGTGCGCCCAGTCCCAGGAAACTCAAACCGGATGCTGCCAGTATTGCTCCGGCGATGCTAAAGCTGATTTGCACCAAGAGAGGGGCCATGATATTGGGGATGACATGTTTTAGCACGATTCGAAGATTCCCAGCTCCCTGGGCTTCAACGGCCTCCACATATTCCTTGCTTCTCACCGACAATACCGAGGCACGCACCAGCCGGGCAAAGCCGGGGATGGTAGAAATGCCGATGGCTATGGTCAGGTTCGTCAGATTGCTACCCAGCGCTGATACTACGGCAAGGGCCAGGAGCAGGCCAGGAAAGGCCAGCATTACATCCACCAGGCGCCCCACGAGGATGTCCCATAATCCACCAAAGTACCCGGCAAGGATCCCTAGGTAGCTGCCAACCAAGGCTCCCCCTAGTACAGCAAACAGCCCGACAGCAACACTATATCGACAGCCATAGATCATGCGGGCAGTAAGGTCGCGACCCAACGAGTCCAACCCCAGGGGGAACTCAAGGCTGGGTGATTCCAGAGCCCGCGCCAGCCGCTGCTGGTACGGGTCACGGCTGGTCATGTAAGGCCCGAAAACTGCGATGACAAGCACCAACCCGACGATGAATGACCCAACAATCAACCCTTTATGTTTCATTAGTGAACCCATGAATTTCTTCATTGATATCGAATCCTCGGATCCAAGAGTGCGTAGACCATATCGACAGTAATGTTGACTAGAATGAAGATGATGCTACTGATCAGGAGAGCGCCCTGAACTACCGGGAAGTCTCTATCGTGGATGCTTCTTACCAGGAGCCATCCCATTCCGGGCCAGGAGAACACCCGCTCCGTGATGACAGCTCCGGCCATGAGGATACCAAACTGCAAGCCCACAACGGTAATCGTGGGAATCATCGCGTTCTTCAACGCATGCTTGTATATAACCGTTCGTTCGGCCAGACCCTTGGATCGGGCGGTCCGAACATAATCGTCCCGCAATACTTCCAGCATGGATGAGCGGGTCATGCGGGCAATCAGACCCATTCCTGCCAGCCCAAGGGACAGGGCAGGCAACACCAGGTGTCGCCAGGTGCCGCTACCTCCTGACGGAAACCAGTTTAGCATGACGCTAAAAAACAGAATGAACATCAAACCGAGCCAAAAGGGTGGTACGGACATGCCGAATACTGCCTTGACCATAATCGATACGTCCCAAAAAGATCCAGCCTTTAGGCTCGCCAACACCCCTGCTATAATTCCCACCAGTACGGAAAAAAGCAAGCTGGTGCAGGTCAGGAGTAAGGTCCTTGGGAGCCTGTGCATGAGTTCATCTGTCACCTGGTGACCTGTTCGTATGGACCTACCAAGGTCTCCACGGATGGCCCGGGTAAACCACATCCAGAACTGGAGATAGAGCGGCCGGTCTAGACCCAGTGACTGTCTGAGCCGCTCAATGTCCTCGGGAGTTGCCGTCCGATCTGACATTAGCCGTATTGGATCACCGGGTACCATGTGCATGAGCAGGAACACCAGCACGCAGACCAGCAGCACCGTAGGTACCCCTTGCAAGACTCGCTTCATCGCGTATGCCAGCACTTTTCCCTAACCTCTCT
>SLSY01000131.1 GCA_007130145.1 Bacillota bacterium | reverse complement strand
TACTCTTCCTGTGTGAAATGTTCTCACTCCCAGGTGCTGAGCAAGGCTTCGGCAATCTGCACTGCGTTGGTAGCGGCTCCTTTGCGCAGGTTGTCCGCCACAACCCAGAAATGAAGAACGCGGTCGAAGGACTCATCCTTGCGAATACGGCCCACCAGCACCTGATCCTGCCCCGCTGCGTTCACGGGCATGGGATACTGCAGTTGCTCAACCTGATCCACCACTTGCAGTCCCTCTTGTCCAGCCATCAGCTGCCGCACCTGCTCTGGTGTTACCGTTTCCCCTGTTTCGACCATAACCGAAATGCCATGTCCATAGAACAACGGAACCCGCACGGCCGTAGCCGCAAGAGGCAACGCTGGCAACGAAAGGATCTTCTGGGTTTCAGTCATCAGTTTCCTTTCTTCGCCGCTAAAACCCTCGTCATCAAACCCGTCGATATGCGGCAAGAGGTTAAAAGCAATGGGGTGCGGATACACGGCGGCATCCGCCGTTTGGCCCGCAAGAACCTGCTGGCTCCCCCGGACCAACTCTTGCACCGCTTGCCGACCGCTTCCCGACACGGACTGGTAGGTGGATACCACCACCCGCGCGAGTCCCACAGCCCGGGCCAGCGGAGAGAGGGCCACCGCCAGCTGAATGGTAGTACAGTTGGGGTTGGCTATAATGCCGCGATGACCGGCCAGGTGGTGGCTATTTACCTCAGGCACCACCAGTGGCACCCCTTCCTGCAGGCGAAAAGCATTGGATTTGTCTACCACAACCGCACCTTCGGCCACCGCCTGCGGCACCACTTGACGGCTGATATCGGTGCCCGCACAGCAAAACACCAATTGGCAATCGCTGAAACTGCCTTCTCTTATGGTTTCTACCGTGAAGTGCTGTCCACTCCAGGTCAGGGTTTGACCCCTTGAGCGGGAGCTAGCGAAAAGTCGCAGGTCTCCCACAGGAAATGCACGCTCAGCCAGTTGCTGCAAGGTCATCTCCCCCACCAAGCCGGTGGCTCCCACCACCCCTACCGCGATTTGAGGCATCGTCATTGTCCCTCCTTCGGCTCCTTTTCATATTATATTACATACCAGAGCCTTTTTGGTACTCCCTTGCCCCTGCCTACCTGCCACTCTTTGGCCCCTTGCGATTCTCGACCAGCAGCGAAACCATAAGCGACGGTCATCCCTACTCCTACCCTTTCATGGGGGATCACACTCCATGCGCCACCTTTAAGAATGCAGAAGACAAAAGCACCGGGAACGTTCGTGGGATGGAACACTGACCGGTAGCGGCGAGGCAGTCGTGATGGCTCACCGATGGACCTTAACCCTTCCTCCCGTTCGTTGTCCTCATCCATACCGCGGTGTTTCCTCCAAGCGACGGGCCCAAGCCACCAGGCGACGCAGCCGGTGATTGATAGCGGACTTGCTCAGGGGAGGAGACATGCTGCGCCCCAGTTCCTCAAGACTCAGTTCGGGGTGATCGCGACGGGCCTGCGCCGCCGCCGCGAGGCCCGAGGGAAGCCGGTGCAAGCCCATGTACTGGTCGATGACCTCTATGGCATCAAGCTGCTGTACCGAAGCCTGCACCGTGCGCCCGAGATTGGCGGTTTCCATATTGACCAGGCGGTTAACCCGACCCTTGAGATCCTTGTACACTCTCACGTTCTCAAACTGCATGAGGGAGCCATGAGCTCCGATTAGATTGAGAAAGGTGACGATGGACTCGGCATCCTTTAAATACACCACCAGCAGATGCTTCTTACGGCGGATGACGGTAACAGAAAGACCAAATCCTTTCATCAATCGTACCAGCAATGTCGCCTCGTTCTCATCCGACGTGGTGAGCTCCAGGTGATGGCCGCGGCCCGGATCGTTAACCGAACCACGCCCCAAAAAGAACCCGCGCAGATAGGCCTTGCGGCAGCACCGTCGGTCTTTCAAGCGGTGTCTCACTAACGCCCGGTAATGGCCATCGGTCTCACGGTCATAACCGGCTGCACGCACGCGATAACTCTTGCCGCGGCCCCGCCGTCGAATTCTCCCCACCACGGCACGAACACCCAGTTCTCCTTTAAAGAAACTATACAGACGGCGGGCCAACGAGGCACTGTCTGTGTAGATCTCGAGCCCTTCATCAGTCCATACGCCGCTGGCTGCCACCACAGCGGCCAGTTCGGAACGACGGCAGCAACGGCTCTCTGCCTGGAGGCGAGTTAACTCTGATCTCACCTGTTCGGCGTAGGACATCTCTCGTCACCTCATATCACGAGATGGGTTCAAAGCGAGCGGTAAAGAACCGCAACGTAGGTGGTTCATAGACCATGCGCAATCCACCGATGCTTTCTCGGCGCGCCAGCAACCGGACCACCGCATCAGCCACGACCTCCAGGTGCCGGTCGGTGTAGACCCGACGGGGAATGGTAAGGCGGACCAATTCCAAGCGCGGATAACGATGGGCCCCCGTCTCGGGATCGCGCCCGGCCGACACGATGCCACGCTCCATGCCCCTGACTCCGGACTCTACGTAAAGATGAGCCGCCAGCGACTGGGCAGGAAAGTGCTCCTGCGGCAGATGGGGCAAGAAGGCACGAGCATCCAAGAAGACGGCGTGCCCGCCAATGGGTCGAACCACAGGTACCCCCTGCTGCATGAGCATGTCACCAAGATAACGCACCTGCCCGACCCGGTGGGCAATGTAGTCGTCGTCAATCATCTCATAGATGCCCCGGGCCATGGCTTCCATATCGCGCCCGGCCATCCCTCCATACGAAGGCATGCCTTCAAACAAGACCACCAATTCCTTGGCGCGTGTAAACAGAGTTTCATCGTTGATGGCCAAAAAGCCTCCGATATTGACCAGACAATCCTTTTTACCACTCATGGTGCAGCCATCGGCATAACTCATCATCTCTTTGAGGATAGCGGCCACCGGCCGGTCAGCATATCCTTCTTCTCGTTCTTTTATGAAGAATGCATTCTCCACCGCCCGGGTCGCATCATACATGATGGGAATGCCATGCTGTGTGCACAGGGCACGCAGTTGTCGCAAGTTGTCCATGGATACGGGCTGCCCTCCCGCCAAATTGACGGTCAGTGCGGGGCAGACATAAGGAATGTTCTCTGCGCCGACCCGCTGGATCAACTCGGTCATCTTATTGAGGTCCAGATTACCCTTGAAGGGGTGTTCACTGCGAGGATCATGCGCTTGGTCAATGATCACATCCACAAAGATGCCGCCGTTGCGTTCCTGATGTGCCCGGGTGGTGGTGAAATACATGTTTCCGGGCACATACTGACCGAGACTGATCATGAGCATGGATAGTAGATTTTCTGCACCACGGCCCTGATGGGTGGGAACCACATACTTGAAGCCATACACTTCGCGCACAGCACGTTCCAAATTGATCCAGGAACGCGATCCGGCATAGGACTCATCCCCCCACATGATACCCGCCCACTGATGATCGCTCATAGCAGACGTGCCGCTATCAGTGAGAAGATCGATATATACATCGTCTGAGCGCAGCAAGAAGGTGTTGTGTCCCGCTTCACGGATGAAGCTTTCGCGTTGAGCACGAGTGGTCATTTTGATGGGTTCCACTGCTTTAATCTTGTACGGTTCGGCTATGATTCGTCGGTCCAAGGAAGTACCTCCTCTGTCATCTTAGCCTACCGTGCTGCCGTTCAATCTATTTTCAAAAACGGCCATACTACGTCTTGAGGGGTTCATCAGCCCGGCCATGGGCCAAGCGGAGCGAACCGGGCGGTGAAATGGCGAAGGACGGGGGGTTCATAGGTAAACCGCATCCCAGGCAAGTGCGCCAACTGTTCTCCCACCTTGGCCACGGTGTGACCGACCGCTTCAAGATGCCGGTGAGTGTACACTCTGCGCGGCACGGCCAGTCGCAAGAGTTCCAGCGCGGGATGGTCATGGTGTTGAGTATGAGGGTGACGACCGGCCAACACAGTACCAATCTCCACTGAGCGCACACCTCCTTCCACATAGAGGGCCACGCTCAGGCTCCAACCCGGGAACTCGTCAGGCCGCAAGTGACCCAGCCATCGTCCCGCATCAATATACACGGCATGCCCGCCGGGAGGCTCCACGATGGGCGCGCCAGCTTGGCGCAAGACCCGGGCTAGATAAGCCACCTGTCCCACCCGGTCGGCCAGGTATTCTTCCTTTACCACCTCCTGCAACCCTTGTGCCATCGCCTCCAAGTCACGCCCAGCCAATCCACCGTAGGTTGGAAACCCTTCGAACAGCACGGCCCAAGTTTGAGCCTTTTCATACAGCGAGCGGTCGCTGGTAGCCAGAAAGCCACCGATGTTGACCAGGGCATCTTTCTTCCCGCTCATCGTGCAAGCGTGAGCATAGCTCATCATCTCGCGCACAATATGACGAATGCTGCGATCCTCATAGCCCGCCTCACGATGCTTAATGAAATACGCATTCTCCGCAAAACGGCATGCATCGATCACCAAAGGAAGACCAAACTCGTCAGCCAACTGGCGTGTGGCTCGCAGATTCGCCATGGACACCGGCTGTCCCCCTACACTGTTATTTGTCAGTGTCATCATGATCAGGGGAATGGCCCCGGGCGGACTCTCTTCCAGGACCTGCCGCAAGCGTGTAAGATCCATATTCCCTTTGAAAGGGGATACTTCCTGTGTCCGCAAGACATCTGGATTGGGCAAATCAAGAGCCCGCCCCCCTTTGTGCAGGACATGGGCCTTGGTCGTATCAAAGTGCGTGTTATTAGGAACCGTCTTGCCTTGTTCCAAATAAATGGTGAAGAGGATGTTCTCGGCTCCCCGACCTTGATGGGTGGGCAGCACATAGTCAAAGCCCATAATTTCCTGTACGGTCTGCTCGAAACGGGCAAAACTCCGACTCCCCGCATACGCCTCATCACCCTGCATGAGAGCGGACCACTGGCCATCACTCATGGCGCCCGTGCCACTGTCGGTCAGCAAATCAACGTAAACATCCTGTGATGAAAGCAAGAACGGATTGTATCCGGCCGTCTCTATGTATTGTGATCGCTCCTTACGGGTCGTTGAACGCAGGGGTTCTACCATTTTAATGCGGTAGCTTTCAGCTTTCGTTCCGTGTTCCACCAATATGATCCCACCTATCCTGAAGTCTCGTCCACCACTGCCCTTCTCGTCCGCACGATAGCGTATAGAGCATGGTTTGCGCCAGTTTCTCCGCGTCGTGGCGAACCAGCCCGCTGTCATTCAACAGCGGTGCCACCACCGGATGAACTCCTTGTTCCTTCACCCCCTTAACATCGGCTGGTACGGGTTGCGCTCCCTGCTCAGTGTAATCTAGCAAACGGTCTGAGGGAATAATCTGGTCATTCATCAGCATGATGTCAATGACACCCGGCCCCGTGACCTCCATAACAGCCTTCAAATGATCCGCCGCTCCGTATCCTCGTGTCTCTCCGGGTTGGGTCATAACATTGCACACATATGCAACCGGAGCCACCGTCTCCCGCAGCGCTTCCACCAGACCCGTCACCAACAGATTCGGGATGATGCTGGTGTAGAGACTGCCGGGCCCAATGATGACCGCCTCGGCCTTCTCAATGGCCTTCATGGCCTCTGGCAGCGCCGGCGGCCCCGGAGGGTCCAATTCGATCTTGCGGATGGGTTTACCCACGGCGGACACCTGTGATTCACCTGTCACCAAGCTTCCATCAAAGTAATGGGCTCTGATTCTCACATCCTGCAAGGTGGCCGGAAGCACGCGTCCCCGTACGGCCAGCACTTGACTGAACAGGCGAACCGCCTGTTCAAAATCACCGGACATCTCGGTCATAGCAGCGATAAAGAGGTTGCCGAAACTGTGTCCGGCCAATTCTGTGCCTTGCCCGAAGCGGTGTTGAAAAAGACGTTCCATGACCGGTTCAGTATCGGCCAGTGCCAGGAGACAGTTGCGTATGTCTCCGGGCGGAAGCATGCCCAAATCCCGGCGCAACCT
>SLSY01000205.1 GCA_007130145.1 Bacillota bacterium | reverse complement strand
CTCCTCCACCATCTCTGAAGTCGCCGCGGATCGGTAGGTGACAGGAAATTGATAGTGGGGTCAATTTATCCCCAGACCCCGAGTTTCCATGTTTTTTCCCATAAACCCTATTTTCGTGGGCTGCTCCAACTGGCATTTTAGCCCAACGTAAATGCCTCACACACAGCGAGCGTGCGACCGAGCAGGCAGGGTATGGCGTCATGGGCCGAGCCATCAGCTTTTGGCCCCGAAGAAGGACCATGTCGATAGCAGGAAGCAGGCGCATGAGGTGGAAGTTTCATTATGATGCATTCGGCTTTCGCAAGGAGGTAAAATGTGAAAATCCTGTTGGTGGATGATGAGCCCAGCTTGCTCAAAGGGCTGTCGCGTACTCTCACCCGGGAAGGCTATACGGTGGTGACGGCGGCTGATGGTAAGCGCGCGATGGAGTGTTTCACCCAAGACTCTTTTGATCTCATTGTTCTTGATCTCATGCTCCCCGAAATGGATGGGTTTACGGTTTGTCAGCGGATAAGGGCATCATCCGATGTCCCCATCATTATGCTGACAGCCAAGGCTGAGGATGTGGATAAGATCGTCGGTCTGGAACTAGGAGCCGATGACTATATGACCAAGCCCTTTAACACCCGGGAGCTTCTGGCTCGCATGAGAGCGGTTCTGCGCCGAGGAGAACGGACCAAACCTAGCCAGGAACCGAAACGTTCTGTGGAGGTCGGCCCGCTTGTCATCGATACGGATGCGCGGCGGGTCTTCAAGGGTGGACATGAGGTGTCTTTGACCGCGCGCGAATTCGAGCTGTTGTCTTGTTTGGCCCGCCATCCCAATCGGGTGTTTACCCGCGATCAGCTGTTGGAGACGGTATGGGGGTACGAGTATTTAGGTGACAGTCGCGCCGTCGATGTGCAGATGAGCCGACTACGACAGAAACTGGAGGACGATCCCATGTCTCCGGTATTGCTCCGCACCAAGTGGGGCGTGGGGTATTATCTCACTGACGAAACGGCCCCAACGATGTAACCGAAGGGAGGGAGTGCGGTCTTTGGGGATCGCACCTTATCATGAGCCCACTATACCGTGATGCAAAGGAAGAAAAGCGTTTGGTGGTTGTCTTGACACCGGCTGAGAGCAAGAAACTCCTGGGCTTGGCCGTGCGCGAGTTGCCCGCTGTCAAACGGGCCATGAAGTGTGGTACCGTGATCGTGGCCACGGGGGGGACCAATGCGTATGTGAAGGATGCATTGACCGGAACCTCCTCGGATCCGAGGGATTTTCTCACCGGGCATATCATAGATGGTGGTTTTGGTGTTAACATCAGGAAGAGAGCGACTCCATTGGTGCTCTATCGAGGTCAAGTTACGGATACGCCCTGGCTGGAGGCCGTCACGGAGCTAGGAGCCAATGATGTGGTCATCAAAGGCGCCAATGCTGTTGACCCCATGGGGCATGCTGGCATCCTGCTTCTAAGCCCTGAGGCGGGGACCATCGGCAAACTGGTGGGCGTGACGTCAGCGCGCGGGATTTCCTTGATCATTCCTGTTGGTTTGGAGAAATTGATTCCGTCGGTGCTTGAAGCCGCCAACTGCTCAGGTCTGGAGCGCATCGAGCACAGTCTGGACGGTCGTTCGGTGGGGCTCATGCCCGTGGTGAACGGGCAGGTGGTCACCGAGGTAGAAGCGTTCAAGATCTTGTTTGATGTACGGGCTTGTCCCATCGCGGCCGGCGGTATCGCCGGTTCTGAAGGCGCAGTCACTCTGGTAGTTCAGGGCGAGGAAGAGCAAATCGTCAAAGCCAAAGAGATGTTAAAGGACATCAAAGGTGAACCGCCGATGGCGCGTCCCTAGCCCTCGGTGTATTCATCACAAGAGGTGGTAATGGTGCAGGTTATCGTTGTTTACACGGGTTTATTGCAGCTGGAGATGAGAAAGTCTGAAGAAACCTTTGAACTGGAGCCCGGGGCGTCGCTCGGCGATTTGCTGGAGCTTATCAGGGCCAAAGGGGTTGACTTCGCCGGGTATTTTGCGGTTGTCGAGCCACCGGGGCAACGTGCGTCCAGCGTACCGTTGCAACAAGCAAAGAGCACGGTCTTGGCGCCGAAAAGTCGCGTCACCTTTGTGTACCGGTTCGCCGGAGGTTGAGTTTCTTATCAGAGGAGGGCGGGTAGTGAAAGAAAGATTAATGATTAGTCCCGAGGTGTGTACGGGGTGCCGTGCCTGTGAGATCACATGTTCGTTTGCCAAGGAGCGCGCCTTTTGGCCCCAGGCAGCGCGCATCGCGGTGATCAAGATGGAGGCAGAAGGGTATGACCGGCCGCTGGTGTGCCGGCAGTGTGTGAAGCCAGCCTGTGCCGGTGCGTGCCCCACGGGGGCGCTGGCCCGGGATGATGACAGCGGGCTCTTGCGGTTGGATGAAGATCTATGTGTGGGCTGTGCGGTGTGTGTCGAGGCCTGTCCCTTTGGGGCCATGCGTATGCATCCCGAGAGGGATATGCCGCTTTTCTGTGACACGTGTGATGGTGATCCGGCCTGTGTGAAGCGATGCACGACCAAAGCTCTGTTTTGGGGTACGACTGCCGATTATGCGGCAAGGGCCGGTCAGCAAAGGGAACTACATCGAAAGCGCTGGCAAGGGATGGGAGGAGAAGAGGCTTGAGCAACAAGAGTTCTTGGAGCCATAAGGCCTTGCGCGTGGACTTGAATAAGCGCCACGCCACGGTGGAAGAAATACCACGAAAATGGCAGGAGCAATATCTGGGTGGACGCGGGCTCAATGTCAAGCGCCTTTTCGACGAGGTGCCGGCAGGAACCGATCCCTTGGGACCGGAAAATAAGATGTTTTTTGGCGTCGGCCCGTTGAATGGTACGCATTTTCCCGGACAGCGCTTCAACGTCACGGCCAAGTCGCCGCAAACAGGCATTCTCGGTGATAGTAATGCCGGTGGCTTTTTCGGTACGGAACTGCGCTTTGCCGGTTTCGATCAGCTGATTCTTGAGGGTGAGTCAGAGCGCCCGGTATGGCTATACATTCGAGACGGTCATCTTGAGTTCTTTGATGCCGATGACCTGACG
The DNA here is from genome assembly GCA_007130145.1 of Bacillota bacterium. GTDB lineage: Bacteria > Bacillota > Sulfobacillia > UBA8153 > UBA8153 > SLSY01. The sequence continues at coordinate 2,938 of SLSY01000205.1, read as the reverse complement.
GGCCTGGATACCTGGGAAACCAATCATGCCATCCAGAAGCGCGTAGGCGATGACCGGGTGCAGATCGCATGCATCGGCCCGGCGGCGGAGAAGGGCGTGGCGTACTCCGGCATATTCACCAACCTGGTGCGTGCCTGTGCCCGCACCGGCATGGGACGGGTCATGGCCCAAAAGAAGGTTAAGGCCATTGCCGTGCGCGGCCAGGGCCGGGTGGATGTGCATGATCCGGATGCTTTCTCCCGCATCATTGAGGCCGTGGATGAGGACATCCTAAACCATCCGGACTTTCCCTCCCGCATCGTGCTCGGCACTACGCGCCTGGTGACGGCACTCAACAGCCTGGGCATGCTGGGTACGAAGAATCACCGCACCGGGGTCTTTGCCGCTGCCGATCAGGTGAGTGGTGAACGCCTGGCTCGCGAGTTCAATACCAAGCAAAAGGGCTGCTTTGGGTGCACGGTTCCCTGCAGTCGTTACTTTATTGTGCGAGAAGGCCCCTATGCGGGGCTTCGCAGCGAGGGCCCCGAGTTTGAATCTCTGGGGAGCTTCACCTCACGCATCATGAATGATGATCTGCCTTTAGCCCTCAAGTGCATTGACATGTGCAACCGGGCCGGCGTGGATACCATCACGGCCTCAGCCTGCATTTCCTTTGCGATGGAATGCTTTGAACACGGCATCCTCACCGAGAAGGAGACCGACGGGTTGGATCTGCGCTGGGGCAATGGACCAGCCGCCTTGCGCATGCTGGAGTTGATGGTAAACAACGAAGGGTTTGGCTCTCTGTTTGCCGATGGCGTGCGTGAAGCAGCTCGGCGCATTGGCCGTGGCTCGGAAGAATTTGCTATGGAAGGTAAGGGTCTGGAAGTGTTCATGGGCGAACCTCGGGGGATCAAAGCGTATGGTTTGGGACTGGCTGTGGCCAGCCGGGGTGCGGATCACCTGCGGTCAGAACCCTTCTTTGAACTCCTCGATGATCCTAAACTGGGACAAGAACGCTTTGGTGTACCCGAGGCGGCTCTGCGCATGGAGCCCAAAGGAAAGGGTCGCGTCGTCAAGTACTTTGAAGACTGGTGTGCCATCAGTGATGCCTTGAACGTTTGCAAGAATACCATTGTATGCATGGAAGTGTTGCCGTTTGATCGCGCAGCCGAGTTGGTAGCGGCAGCCACGGGAGTGGAGATGTCAGGGCGCCAAATGCATGCGGTGGGAGAACGAATAAATAGCATAGAACGGCTTTTCAATGTACGCGAAGGGGTACGGCGTGAACATGATACCTTGCCCAAGCGCTTTACTCAAGTTCCTTTGCCCCCAGAATGCGGTGCGTCGGCCGGTTCGGTGATGGAGATCGAACCCATGCTGGATGAGTATTATGCGCAAAGAGACTGGGATGTCAAGACCGGTCTGCCCCGGCGTAGATCACTGGTTGCGCTGGATTTAGAGGAAGAAGCCGAGCGCGTGCTTGCATTGGGCATTGAACTGCCCGAGTAGGTATGGGATTAAGGCAGGAGGAGTGGTGGACCTTGTATACGGGTGATATATCGATGGCGTTGACCGGCGATTCGTTCATTGCCAATCGCATATCGGCCCATGCCCAACCGGAGTACTTGCGCCTTTTTGAAATCATTCGCGCCCACGACATTGGCTTTACCAACTTGGAGTTCTTGCTCAATGACTTCAAGGGTACGCCGGCAGCGCAAAGTGGGGGGACCTATGCCGGGGCTTGGCGCCGCATCGTGGACGATCTCAGCTGGGCCGGCTTTCAGTTCATCAGCCGGGCCAATAACCATGCGCTGGACTATTCCTATACCGGGCTGCGCCTGACCAGTAAGACACTGGATGAAGCTGGGCTTACCCATGCCGGAGTCGGTGAAGACTTGGCGCAAGCGCGTGCCCCTAGCTACCGCGAGACGGCCAAGGGAAGAGTCGCGCTCCTCTCTGCCTGTTCCACCTTTGCCCCCTGGGGCAGAGCGGGTCAACGGCGACCTGACTTTGTGGGGAGGCCGGGCTTATCTCCCTTGCGTTACGAGACGGTGTACCGGGCGCCCCCAGAAGAGTTGGAACGTCTGGGGGAGCTGGAGCGCCGTCTGGGATTGCATCATGCGGAGAAGAAGAGGCGCCAATTCTCTTATCGCAAGGGCGAGGATGAGGAGATTACTTCTTTTGCGGGCTTGCGTTTCGCTCCCGGTCCTGAGTACCGGGTTGAGACGCGGCCTCATGCCCAAGATGTTGAAGACATCCTCAAGTACATTCGCGATGCACGGCGGCAATCCGACTGGGTCTTGTTTAGCCTGCATGCTCATGAGAGTCAGCTGGAGAGCCATCTGCCTGCTGATTTCATCGTTTCCTTTGCCCGGCGCTGCGTGGAGGCGGGAGCCGATGTCTTCATCGGCCATGGGCCCCACCTCCTGCGCGGGATCGAGATATATCAGGGAAAACCCATTTTCTACAGCTTGGGGAACTTCTTTTTTCAAAATGATCTGGTGGAACGACAGCCCCAGGAGATATACGATCAATACCGGCTGGGTCCGGAAGCGACGGTGGCCGACCTCTATGACCGGCGCAGCCAGAAGGACCAAGTGGGTTTTCCTTCCGATCCGGTATATTGGGAAACGGTGCTGGCACTCTTGCGCTGGAAACAGGGTGCTTTGACCGGGGTGGAACTGGTACCTGTATCTTTGGGTTACGGAAAACCCAGATCACAGCGGGGACGACCGGTCGTGGCTACCGGATCCGAGGCCGTGGCCATATTGGACAGATTGGCCGAATTGTCCGGTCCATGGGGAACAGAGATGCACATTCAGAATGAACGCGGCCGGCTCGTATTGGGTAATTGAAGACCCATTAGAAACGGGGTCCTAAGTTGGGTCAAGGGATAGCACTCATAAAGAAGGTATTGTTTTTTAATTTCTTCTATGCGTTGACTATGGTTATGTTT
>SLSY01000048.1 GCA_007130145.1 Bacillota bacterium | reverse complement strand
TTTTCGATGATATCGGTCAACAGCACTCCCACAAGATGTTGCAGGTAAAGGCAGCGACCCTCCAAGGATATGGGCTTGGGTACCCGAATTCCGGCCGCCTGCAGCTTCGTCAAGGAATCGTATTCGTTTCGGGCCTGACCGGCTGTGGCATACTCTTTAAGCACGAGCAAGCGACCGCAAGAGCCCGGTTCACTGATGCGCAGCTTCAGTACTTTGTTACGCTTACTGAGATAGCGCCCGGCGACTTTGAAGGCGCCGTCAGCCGGAAGCGCAGACGTCTCCCCGGACTTTGCACTGCCAGGCGACCTCACTCGTTGGTGCACCGTTTTTCTCCTCCCATGGTGATTGTGATCTGGGCATGTTCTTTGTAGCCGTCCAGTGTTGATATCAGCCCTAACAAGGTATTTTTCAAGACCTGCTGAACAAACGGAACCATAGCGATGTCCCGGCCGCCGACGGTCAGTGTCACCTGGGCGCGGTCCAGGACACAGTCACAACGACGGCGCTTGCTTTGCAGAATAGCTGCCAGCAGCTGGCGGCAGCTCAAGCCGCAGGCGCTACAGCACTCGGGCGGGAAGTCAGGCAGCAGACGGGGTACTTTCTCTTCGATTAGGTCAACCAAGGCCGCGGTTTGGTTGAGAGCATGTATCACCGGCAGAGCGCGGTATTCCTCCATATGCTCGGCTAGCACACCCGAAATGGCAAAAACCGAATCATCAAGTCGTTCGTCCACCTCTTGCCTATGGTGAGCGGTGATAATCTTGGGTACGTTGTAATCGTCGACACCTTCTAGAAGAACGAAGTCATGGTGGTAGAAGCCGAGAATCTCATCGATGGACAGCCGGTGCGGGAATAGAATGTCAGTTTCGTTTAGGCCGCGGGCCGTGACCAGTTGCGAGCCGGCCTGTTTGTGACGGTCGGTATTGGTCCCCGGGGTATCTATGGCAAAGGTCTCGAAATGTATGTCCTTGACCGATGCCACCGAATACCCTCTCTTGCGCAGCTCGCCAATGATGTTTTCTAACACCGTGGTCTTCCCCGACTTGGTGACTCCAAATATGGATAGAACTTTCATCCCCTTACCTCCCCAAAAGATAGATGGTACACAGTCCACAGCCCGTTAACAGCGTCGCTGCCATGATGGCATAATCTTTTCGGCCCAAGGTCAATTCATCCAGGTATGTTCGTTGGGTGTGGGCGCGAAACGCCCGTGCCTCCATGGCTACGGCCGTCTTCTTTGCCTTTAGCAAGGCCGATACGACAACAGGCATGAAGATGTAGGTGTAAACCCTGATTTTCTGGCCGAGAGGGATTTCTTTGATCCGAACTCCGCGAAGTTGAATGGCGGTGAGTGCGTCGCGAACCTCTTCCCCCAAAACCGGCAAAAAGCGAATGGCCAGTAGCACCATGAAGGCGATTTCATAAGGAATCCTGAGATGAATCAATCCCAGGACCAGCCGCATGGGTCCCGAAGTGAGTAGCAGCATGGCACTGGAGATAATGGTCAACATGCGCAGAATGACCGATGCCCCCTTGATCAGTCCTCCCCTCGTGATGACGTGAAGGGAACCAATTGTCAACAAGGGATCTCCGGCGGGTGCAAAGAGGCTTTGGATAGCCAGGACTGCGGCGAAGAGGACAAGGAAGCGGCGAAGCCTCGAGAACACCTTCACGGGCCCGATGCCCCCCAGATGAAGTAACCCCAAGGAGAACAAGAAAAGCCCCAGCTGCCAGAGGACATCAGTTACCACGATGGAGAGGGTAGAGATGACCACTACCAGCAGTAGTTTTGTGCGCGGGTCGAGTGTTTTGACGAGCTCTAGTCGGCGCAATGGAGCTTCCCTTCTTTCATCATCAACTGCCGGTGACAGCATGCGGCGCCAAAATCCCGGTCATGGCTAATCAGGATATAGCCAGCCCCCCGTTTTCTGGTCCTCTCCAAGAGCTGGGCAAACCTATCCTTTCGACGCATATCAAGTCCGGTCGTGGGCTCATCAAAGATCACAAATCGGGGCTCTAGAGCCATGATGGCGGCAATAGCCAACCGTTGCTTCTCGCCCTGGCTCAAGTTGAAGGGGAATGAATCAGCTCGGTGGGATAACTCGAAGTAGTCTAGCATCTCGTCGACTTTTTCCTGCACCCTCTCATCACCATAGCCTCGATAACGGAGTCCAAATGCAATCTCTTCGCGAACAGAAGGTGCAAACATCTGCTTTTCGGGGTTCTGAAAGATGTAACCGACCTTAGACCCCATCTCGGCCAAAGAGCAATCGGCCATATCACGACCCTCCACAAGGATCTGTCCTACACACGGTTTCAAGATTCCCAGCAAGAGCTTACCCAATGTCGTCTTCCCACTGCCGTTGGGTCCCGTTAGGGCCACCGTTTCGCCCGGTGCAATGTGAAAGGAAACATCACGGATGACTGGCTGTCGCCCTGGGTAGGCGAACCCCACATGTCTCACTGTCCAAAAGTCCATAGAGATGGTGCTCCTTTGCGCGCTCATCCGAAGCAGTGTTCCAACAAGGCCCCGTTCTCCAGAATGTCTCTAGGGTAACCCAGCGCATGAATCCGGCCATTACCCATCACCAATATGCGGTCGGCCAGATGCAGCCGCGCCAGGTTGTGATCGATCATCACGATGGCCTTGCCTTTGTCTCTAAGCTGGCCGATGACCTCCAGAATACGAGCGGTGCTCTCTTCATCCAGCTGTGAAGCGATCTCATCCAAAACCAAGAGCGCCGGGTCCATGCACAGTACCGCTGAAAGAGCAACAAGCTGTCGCTGTCCTCCGGAAATCTCGTTGGGGTTGTCCGCAAGCAAATGCTCCATAACGGTCATCGAGGCAATCTCATCGATAACGCGGGCGATCTCTTTTCGGGGCAGACAGAGGTTTTCAGGACCGAAAGCCAGTTCGTGCCGGATCTGTGGCAAGAAGAGCTGGGTCTCAGGATCCTGGAATACGATGCCTGCTCCGGTTGCAATCTGGGGCACGGTGAGATTCCGGGTGTTTTCTCCTAGCAGCAAGACATCCCCTTGCATGTTTCCTTCCACGCTGTGGGGAATAATACCGCATAGAGCCAACGCCAGCGTGCTCTTGCCACAACCACTGGGGCCGATCACCCCCAGTATCTCGCCGGGGTGCAAGTCAAAGTTAACCCTTTCAAACAGGTACTCTGCGCCAGGGTAGGCAAAAGACAGGTTGCGTACCGCCAAGACTTCACTCAATTTATATCGACCTCCACGACAAACTTGCACCAGCGCTGGCCGAACTCATCCTGACGAGGGACCATCATTAGCGGTCCGGATCCGCCCTCGGCCTTACTTCCCAAGGGTTCACCATTCTCCAGGTAGACCAGGAACAAATGCTCTTGCATCAATACCTCTTCCATAGCATACGCTACGCTGTAACCATCAATGGCTCTTGCCACTACCTGCCCCGTGTACTCGAGCAGTGACGGATCCGCCTTCTCCAAGACGACGTTCAGGGGCACTCCCGTAAGCAGGATCTCACGGGGCTGTTGGCCGCTGGAACGCAGGATGATGGAGAACTCCTCCTCCCCCAGCTCACGGAGGTCGTTCAACGGGATAATCGCCACCTCTTCCCCATCTGCGCTGACTGCGATGGCTGGATTGTCCACCAAAGCCTGTCTGTCGACCAGTTGGGAGCGGTTGATGTAGGCCAAAACCGTCACTACCATGATCAGCGCTACAATCACAGACATCAACGTCTTATTGCTCTTCACTGCTTTCACCTCTTATCCTCCCTAACTCCCGGCATAGAGCGAACCCACAGGCCCTCATACACACGGATGAATTTTTTCGTTGTGAGCGAGACGAACCCAAACGTTGCGAGCCGCTCCGGGCACAAACAACCCCCAGCACCACAGCCCTTCGTGATGTCAGTGCGTCTCCTGCTTCACTCAGTCAACGGAGTGCAAGTTGAACTTTGTTAGCTGCTTTTGCAGGCGGTAGGCGATCAGGCCGCCTAGACCTCCGGATAACGCCGCCACCGCAAGGCCTAGCATCAGCGGCAGCCAGGGGAGACGAAAGAAGGTGAGATTGACCACGTAGGTGCCGGTGACATTGGCCACGACGCCCCCCAAGAAGCCACCTGTGGGCGTGCCAACAGACCCACGGAGGATGAGATAAAGCAGGTCAACCGCTAGGGCCGGCGTCACGTAGGTAATGAGGCTCGCCGCACCATGGGTGCCATAGATGCCCAGACTAATCACCATGAATGCTTGAACCAGACCGATGAGGAATGCAGCCCCGGGTTTTCCCACTAAGCTTCGTCCCAGTACGATAAAGAGCATATAGAACCCGCCGGCTACGACGCCCCCGGGGATATAAAGAGGGCCGGTGATAATGTGAGCTAGCGGTACCACCACTGGTTTGATGGCCACGCCCAGCACGGCCATCATCGTGATAACCATGAGATCATACATGGTGAATTTTTTCAAAAACCGATGAGCCATTATGCCTTCCTTCCATGGTCTCCGCCATAATCATTGTATATGGTTATGGACACTGCCGGGGCGGCCGGCTTATTCCACCGTAATCACGATAATCTGCCCGACCCACACCTGTGGCGTGTCGTCCGTGGTGATCAGGCGCAAGGGGCCGCTCTCTTTGTCACCACTCATATCTTTATCGTCCTGTGCATAGGCGAGAATGGTGTTTTCAGAGAAGGCTACCTCACCGGTTATGGAGGCGCTGTATTCGTCAGCAGCCGTTACCGTCACTGTATCGGCCTCCTCAATGCCGGCTTCACCCAGAACGTAACCCAAAAGAACACCCGTGTAAGTCGCTGCCTCACCTCTTAGCTCAGCTTCCATATCTACCGCAGGCATGGCTTTGATTGATTCGATGGTCATCACGGTCTCATGTCCAGTGGGGCTGACAATGGTAATCTGCCAGGCGGAATCTTCGATAGCATGGGCACCGGTGTCTCGCATGGCATCGGCATCACTGTCTCCGTTTGCATTACCGCATCCTGTGACCAGTGCCAAGGCCAAGGCCACAGTCGCAGCAACGATGATCAACCAGTTTCTTTTCACATTTTACCCTCCCTCAGCTATGGAGCAATAAAAACACGCTGGACCCCATGTGGTGCAGCGGTTTGATCCCAACTTGGGAAAACCTTCTTTCCACCATGGGAGGCACAACCGTTTCCAGTTATACCCAGTGCCTGCGGGTCGTAAGCAAAACGCTGTTAGAGCCCGCAGATCGAAGGAGACTTGCTATGGTGAAGGACTCTATCAACCCTTAGGCAACTCCTCCTTGTCAGCAAACGCTGAGCTAGGCTCACAATAAGACCTTAGGGCAAACGAAAAAGCCGCCCCAAAGTGGACCGGCTTCTGATAAAACATCACAAGCTCTCCTTTCCACAATGGGAGGCCAGCCGGTTTCCCGGTTAACCCTAACGATCGGCTCTTCGTGCCCAGAGGGTTTAGAATGACCGATTCGGAGATGGTGTACTTGGCAACACAAGTATTCCTCACACTTACTTCGACAGAAAGAACCTCAATCCTCCTTTGCATGGCATGGGCACGCCAAGGTCACGCAGCAAGCTCCATGATATGGACAAGCGGTTTGACGTGATGGCCCACCTTGATTCTCTCTTTCTTCTTTACGCCGAATCTTTGCTGACAGCGCCCACTGAACGCCGAATGTGTTGCTTCCATCTCGCCTTCAGACGTTTACCCCAAGCGGAGACAAGAGGGAATTTTGACGAGAACGTCAAATGCTTGGTATCAAAATACATTTTCATGTAAGGAGCATTGCCCAATGGAAGGGAAATACCAGGTGGTGTATGACTGGAACCGGAAACTTTTGCCCAAGTCGCATCAATACAGGCTGACCATGGACATCGTCAAGTCCCGGTTGGATGCTCTCATGCTGGACTTGCTACGGCGTGAGGAGATTGACTTGTGGATTGTCCCGGCCAATGAGTGTAACAACGACCCGGTATGGCAATCCCTGACCGGCCATGCTATGGCCAGAAGGACCA
>SLSY01000217.1 GCA_007130145.1 Bacillota bacterium | reverse complement strand
GTATAGCCGTAGGTGGCCATGCCTGATATGGGAATGAAGTCAACCCGTAACGCCACAAAGAAGATCAACACGTAAGCCAACCAAAAAGACGGCATGGCCTGTCCCCAAAAGGCGACGGTGGTCACGCAGTGGTCCAAGCGCGAATACTGCCTCAGTGCGGAAATGATGCCCACCGGCAGTCCCACCATGTAGATGACCATGAGGGTGAAGAAGTTCAAATAGAGGGTATTGGGCAGTCTTTCCATATACATGTCTAACACTGCTCGCCCCTGAACAAAGGAGGTACCGAAATCACCGCGCAGCAGACGGGTGAACCAAAGCCAATACTGAGTCGTCACCGGTTCATCGAAGCCGTAGATCTGCCGGACAATAGCCCTTTGTTCTGGGGTTGCTGTCCGCTCTACCAGCAGATCAACCGGATCGCCGGGGGCCAGGTGAATGACGGCAAAAGAGAGTATGCTGATGCCCACGAGCAAAGGAATCATCTGCAAGAAGCGGCGTATCAGATACGTGGTCAAAGTGATATCGCTCCCCTCGGCAGGAGTAAGGCGGGCGCTCCACAGGGAGAGCCCGCCTTCTATGTGACTTACGCTTACATCATTGCGTTTCGATATACCATAGTTCCGGATAATGGATGGTCAGCGGTGAGATCACATAACCTTGAATCTTCTTGTCTATCGCAGTTACACTGTTGGTAGTGTATAGGAAGATGTAGGGCAATTCTTCGTTGAGAATGATCTGTATCTGGTCATACATGGCTTTGCGCTCATCCTGGTCAAAGATCCGGCGCGCCTCCTCCAGCAAGCGGTCCACCTCGTCATTGTAATACTCCACGTCATTGAACCCCATGAGTTGTCCATCCACCACACCTTGAGAGCTGTGGAAGTAAACGAAAGGACACGGGTCCACACCCAGGCTCCAGCCCAAGAGATAGGCATCAAACATAGCCACGTCCAGATACTGGTCGAGCAAGACACTCCATTCCAAGGGCTCGGGAGTCATCTCCACCCCAATGGCGGCCCATTGCTGCTGGGCGATGTCCAGTGTATTTTCGCGCACCAGATTGCCGGAGTTGGTCAGGACGGAGAAGCTCATGCGCTCTCCTTCCTCATTGACGCGGACCCCATCTGGGCCTTCGGTCCATCCAGCGGCTTCCAAGAGTTCCTTAGCCTTCTCGGGGTTGAACGGATAGTCATTCAGCCCCTCTTCAAGATAAGCCCATGATACCGGTGCGATGGGCCCATTCATCAATGTCCCGTAGCCTAAGAAGAGGGCATCCACCATTTCCTGACGGTTCAAGGCGTAGGTCAAGGCGTGGCGCACACGTACGTCTTCAAAGAAGGGGTGATCTTGCTTCAAACCGATGTAGCTATAGCTATTGTTGGGCACTTGCTGGAACGCAAGGCGATCGGAATGTGCAGCCTGGACCCGATCCACGTCTTCGTGAGGTATTCCCATCAGGTCGATCTCCCCGGCTTCCAAAGCAGCCAGCATGACCTGGCTATCCTGATACATCCGCTGGCGCACAGTGGGAATGTAGGGTCCTTCACCCCAATAATTGGGATTGGCGGTCAATACCACGTATTGTCCTTCTTCCCAGACCTCCAGCATGTAGGGACCGGTGCCTACGGGTTCGCGGTTAGCAGGGTGCTCCCGCAATTCAGCCACAGGCCAATCGCCAAAGATATGCTCGGGCATGATGCCAATACCCAGCCGGCTGAGTAGCACCGAATCAGGTTCTTTTAGCACCAACTTGACTTCATAGTCACTGACAACCTCCGTACGCTCAATGGCACGGAAGTCGCTGCGACGGGGACCGGTGTAATCCTCGTGCTGAATCGTATCGTAGGTGTATTTCACGTCATGGGCGGTGAACTTCTCTCCATCCTGCCAATACACATCGTCACGCAGGTAGAATACGATCTCCAAACCGTCATCCGATGTCACCCAACTCTTGGCCAGGTAGGGATCCATTTGAAACTCAGGATTGGCCCTCACCAAGCCCTGATAGATGCGGCTTGTGACCCAACCTGAAGGCTCATCCGTCGCCAGCACAGTGTTGAGTACAACGGGGTCACCAATTGCTCCGTGTACGATCTCTCCCCCGACGGCGGGTTGCGGCGCACCCGGTGTCGGCGTCGGCGCCACCGGATCATCGCCGTTAGCGGTGGGCGTAGCGGCTTCTGGGCCACAGGCCACCAGCATGACTACAAGTAGCCCTGCGAGCAAAACCAACCATCCACTCTTTCTCAAACCTCTCAGTCCTCCCCATAAGTCTTTTTTATCGTCAGTCAATTTCTATTACTCTCATTATACGCTCTAATCCTTCTTTTATTTAAGAGAATTTTTCATATTTTCATCCTTTTTGCCAACAAAGGAGATGTGTGTTCGCGAGCGAATGTTTCAACAGAGAAGCTATCTCGTCCATCGCCCAAGCCAAAGGACCTTATGTGGGGAGGTTAATCTATGTTTAGAATCAAACCGATTGACGAAGTCGACCAACGGGCCTTGTACGATGAGGCAAAATCCCAACTTCGGGCGCTTCTGGAAGGGGAACGCGCTTGGATGGGCAATCTCTCCAACTTCTCATCCCTTCTTTTCCATCTCGTGCCAGAGCTCAATTGGGCCGGTTTCTATCTTTTCGATGGGGAGAAGCTCATCCTCGGTCCGTTCCAAGGCAAACCCGCCTGCACCCAGATTGCCATGGGCCACGGCGTGTGCGGAACGGCAGCCAGCACTCGGACGACGCAGCGGGTGGAAGATGTCCATCGGTTTCCCGGGCACATCGCTTGCGACCCAGATTCCCGCTCTGAGGTGGTCGTGCCCTTGATTGTGGGAGACCAACTCAAGGGCGTTCTGGATCTAGATAGCCCCATCACCAATCGATTCGACGCCACGGACGCTTTTGAAATCGAACAACTGACCCGGATACTGATAGAAGCCACCGACTGGCCGGAAACATTCTAGAAGCAAGTAGCAACGACACGACCGACCTGCAATGAAAGAAAGGAGTGCCCCATGAGAGTTGCCGTAGCACAATTTTCCCATGAGACTTGCACCTTTTGCCCCGATCCCACCACCATCGACCGTCTCGAGCCTCATGTCGTTCGCGGCCCGGCCATACTGGACAAAGCGGCCGAGAGTTCCAGCTACATTTCCGGATTCGCCAACGTGGCCCGAGAAGAGGCTGACATGGAACTGCTCCCCATTGTCAGCGTGGGAATGGCGCCGGGGCCTTATACCAGTTGGATGGATCTGGAGTGTTTTGACAAGTACACCAACGAAATCGCGGAGGCGGTTCGGAACATGATGCCGGTAGACGGCGTGCTCTTGGCCTTGCACGGGGCGATGGCCGTCCGGGAGATACCGCGCCCTGAAGCAGAAATCACGCGCCGCGTGCGCGAGACGGTGGGGGATCATGTCCCCATCATGGTCACACTCGATTTGCATGCCAACGAAGATGAAGCACTCGCCCGCTATTCCGACGGCATATTCATCCTCAAGACCTACCCGCACCTGGATTCTGAAGAGATCGGCGAAACGGCTGCTCGCTGCCTGGCCGCTACCGTCAAGGGACAGGTCAAGCCACGGCAAGCTTTGCGTCGGCCGGGGATTCTATCGGCCAGCATCTACCAGGCATCCGAATACCCACCCATGAAAACGATCTATGATCGCTGCCGCGAGTGGGAGAAGACAGCTGGCGTGATCTGCGTGTCAGTGGCACCCGGCTACGCCTACGCAGATGTGGTCGATGCGGGCATGTCGGTAGTGGCGGTCACCGATGACGATCTGGCACTGGCCCAAACCATTGCCGAAGACGTCTCGTCTTTGGCCTGGGACTTGAGGGAAGAATTCAGCCGCCCCTTGCCCAAGCCCGCTGCTGCCGTGACAGACGTCATGCGTCTGGTAGATGACGGCCAAAGACCTGTGATCATCGCCGATGGATCTGACCGCACCGGCGACGGCACCCATGTCCTGCGAGAGCTCCTGGAGCAGGGCGCGAAGAATTTTGTCATTGCCGGCATTGCCGACGCCGCCTGCGTCACCCGTCTAGAACGCGACGCAGCCTTGGGGCAATCGGTTGAAGTGAGTGTGGGCGGCCAAAGCACGCCCTTGGCCGGAGAACCGGTACGGCTGCAAGGCAAGGTGGAATATTTGGGTCGTCCCCAATACACCCTGGTAGGTCCCATGCAGAGGGGACGGAAAGTAGAAGAAGGATTGGTAGCCTGGCTGAACCTGGGAGACAACCGGCATGTGGTGGTGGGTGAACGCATGCGCGGAGCTAATGATGAAAGCGGCCTCACCGCACTGGGCATCGACGTTTCAACTCTCGACATCATCGTCCTCAAGGACCGTGTGCACCATCGCGCTTACTGGGATCAGGTGGCCGAAGTCGACGTCCCGGTTGACGCTCCCGGTTTGGGCCCTGCTGACTTGACCGTCCTGGAATACAAGAACGTGCCCAACGATATCTATCCTATTGGCAGCAAGTGGCGCTAAGAAAACACACCCGCCCGGGGAAACCCCGGGCGGGCTATTCATGACCTTCGTTCCTCTCTCGCTGTCAATCAGCGGCCGCTTCGCGCCTCTCCCCGGCGCGCTTCATCATCCACCATGTACCCAACAGAATGGGGATGGCACTCAGCTGCCCCGGAGTAAGCAGCGCCATACCCCAAGCGGGGCTGACCCACAGCTCAAAGATCAACGGCATCTGGCGCACCGTCTCCTCAATGATGGCCCGCAACATCTGGTGGTAGAAGAGAAACGACCAAAACAAGTAAGAGGGAGGAAGCGTGCGATTCACCAGCATAAAGTGCCGCGCCAACAGCACAAAGCCGATGGTCGATCCGATCAGCTGCGCCGGCCAGGAGAAGCCCCACATAGTAGCTCTTCCTAGCACTTCCTCATTGGCGATATTGGTGATGCGCACCAACCCATACCCCAGGGCCAGCGCCGGCACGACCAGATCTGCGACCGGACCAAACGCTAGATCCGGCATGCGTCTGAGTCCCAAAAGACCACCCAACACCCCGCCCAGAAGAGCCCCGTGCCAGGCTAACCCCCCCTCGTAAATGCGAAACACCTGCCAAAAATCCTGCCAGAACCACTGGGGGAAATTCACCAGCACGAACAACAACCGGGCACCAACCACCCCGCCGATAATGCACCAAAAGGCCAGCGATGCCAGCTGGTCCTCTTCCATCCCCTGCGACTTACCCTTGATCATATAGTAGAACCAGCCCAACAATACAGCCGTAGCCATGGCCAGACCATACCAGCGAAAAGCCAGCGGCCCAATGCGAAAGGCTACCGGGCTGGTGAACCCCCATGCCCAATACGCCATTATCATGTCCCCTTCATCAGCTGGATAGAGCGCGCGGCTCAAAAGGAGCCCACCCTCTCTCTCAGTCTAACACCACCGCACAGCTTGCGCCAACAGCTTGTGCCTAATTCTTACGGAGAACGTCTGCCATACGCTCCACCCCCACTGCCAGTTCCTGAACAGAAGGATAACTGAACGACAGACGGAGATGCTCTTCACCACGACCGTCCGGGTAGAAAATGGTTCCCGGCAAGGGATTGACTCCCGCTCGGACAAAGTGGGGCATGAGACGGCTACAAGAGAAACCCTCAGAAAAGGTGACCCAGACAAAGTATCCACCCTCAGGCCGGGTATAAGTGCACGCACCGGACAAGTGCTCATCCAGGGCCGATAGCAGGGCATCGCGACGCTCCCGGTATCCCGAACGTAACATCTGCAAACGTTCCTGGATATCCACCTTGTCCCAAAATGCTGCCACCGTGGCCTTAACCAGGGGGTTAGCTCCGCCATCGCTGCGTATCCGGTTCAGCTGCTGGCTCAGAATGGCGGGAGCATGAATCCATCCCACCCGTATGGCGGGGGAGAGAATCTTCGACATGGAGCCCACGTGAAGCACTCGTCCGTCTTCATCCCACTGGCGCAAGCTGGGTACGGCTTCTCCCTCATAACGAAGCTCACCATACGCATCATCTTCCAGG
>SLSY01000122.1 GCA_007130145.1 Bacillota bacterium | reverse complement strand
TGGTTCCCTGGTTTGTGTGGGCCATCATCGGCACGTACTTTGTGGCGTTCAACACCTTCCCGGTCAACATGGTCCTCCAATACAAGCAGGTTGGTAAATGGAAGGACTATCTTTACGGTGAGAGAGTCTACATTATCTTGAGTCTGGTGGCCAAGTCCGCTCTGGCCTGGCTGGTCTTGTTTGGAGCCATGCAGCCCTAGCGGTTCTCGTCCACAAAAAGGAGGCCGGGCGCGGGATGGGGTTGCTCCCATCTCGAGTCAACCGGGGATGGCTACCCACCGTGATGGTGATGATAGGCGCTAAAAGTAGTCCGACTTCCATTTGCAGTTCCCAACATCTTTGACCACTGGTGCGCGCGAAGCAGCCCCTTGGTGGATACGGGCAAAAAAGACCTCGCTCTCGGGGGTGCCCCCCGGTCTCAAGAGCCGGGGGGGCTGAGGGGGAGTCGGACCGTGAAGCTGGCTCCCTCTCCCGTGCGGCTGCAAACGTGGATGCTACCTCCGGAGCTATCGAGAATGCGCTTTACCAAGGACAGGCCCAGGCCACTGCCGGCCCGCGAGCGGGCCTTGTCACCTTGATAGAACTTCTCAAAGGCACGCGCGAGCGTCTCATCATCCATGCCCGCACCGTTATCGGTGATGGTCACCTTGGCGGTGTCAGCACTGACACACAATCGGATAGTAATTTCCCCACCAACATGGGAGAACTTGATGGCGTTACCCAGAAGGTTCAGCCAGACCTGCTGCAGCATCTCCTCATTTCCTCGGCACTGGGTCTTTTGTAAGTCAATGTCCAGCTCCAGCTGCTTTTCTTCCCACTGGTGTGCTAGGAGCAGTATGCTTCGGCGGATTTGCTCATCCAGGGAGAACACGGTTTCCTTACCCGTCATGTCCTGGTGTTCCAAGCGAGAAAGCCTGAGGATGTTGGACGACAGCTGGGACAGCCGCGCCGTCTCCTCCACGATGATGCCAGCATAATCCCTCCTTTCCTCGTCGGAAAGATCGGGCTCTTGCAGGAGCTGGGCGAATCCTTGAATGGAAGCCATGGGGGTTTGAAACTCGTGGGACACATTGCTGACGAAATCCTTACGCAGATAGTCAATACTCTTGAGTTCCCGCGTCATGCGGTTGAAGTTCACCGTGAGCTGTCCGATCTCATCATCGCTCTTGACCGGAAGCTGGACGTCAAAATTCCCCTTGGCCACCTCCTGGGTGGCACCGGTTAGGTTGAGGATGGGCTTGACCAGCCGATTCACCACCAAGGCGATGAGCAAACTCCCGATAGCGATGTAGGCCAGTACGCTGAACCACATGCGCGAAGCCATGATGCGAAAAACGGTTTGGTTTGGGTGCATGTTGATCTCAACCAAGGCATCATCGATGCGCAGGATCGTCTTGAGCCCCCGGAGCTTACTGTAGGACAAGAATACCATTTCGTCCCTCGCCAGCGCTTCCCGTTCCTGGTCGGATAGCTGCTGGACCTCTTGGGCCTCCAAGACCCTGACGCCATAGACCGGGTTGGTAGCGATTCGCGCGATTTCCCGGAGCTCCAGATCCGTTCCGGCCTCAAGCTCCAATATGTGCCGGGCCATGACCGCTTGGCTTTGGCTAATCTCCCTGACCAGACCCGGAGAAAAGTACACCCATGCTGCCATTGACAAGACCGAAGAGATGAGCATGAGGCTGATGAAGACCAAAGCCAGCTTCACGCTGATCTTCTTCATGACCGTCTCTCGGCCTTGTAGCCCAGACCCCGGACCGTCACGATATCAAAATCGGGGATGTGAGCAAACTTAGCCCGCAGTCTGGCAATGTGGACATCCACTGTGCGTTCCTCCGTTTCGGCGTCCATTCCCCATAGCTCGTCCATCAGCTGTTGGCGCGTGAAGATTTGCCGGGGATAGCTGAGCAGTTTGAATAACAGATAAAACTCCTTCTTGGGGAGAATAGTGGTCTGTCCCCGAAAGGTGACGGTGAGACTGTCATGGTCCAGCTCCACGTGCCCGACCTGAATAAGACGCTCATGGATGATACCAGCCCGGCGCAGCAGCGCCGCCACCCGCATGACCATCTCATCCATGTCGATGGGTTTGACCATGTAATCATCGGTGCCCGCCAAAAACCCCTGCCTTTTGTCTTCTAGCGTCTCCTTGGCCGTCACCATGAGGATGGGTAGCTCTGGGTGCGTCCTTCTCAGGGCGCGGGTGAGTTCGTGCCCATCCACCTGGGGCATCATGATGTCGGTGATCACCAGATCGACGTGGCGAGTAGCCATTAACTCCAGGGCTTCCCGGCCATCACGAGCGGCCAAGACC
This sequence comes from Bacillota bacterium, assembly GCA_007130145.1. GTDB lineage: Bacteria > Bacillota > Sulfobacillia > UBA8153 > UBA8153 > SLSY01. Next base: position 3,729 of record SLSY01000122.1, on the reverse strand, counting down.
TGGTAACCCTCCTTATCGAGAACTGCTGTCATCAGCCGCTTTAGGTTGTTTTCGTCTTCAACCACAAGGATACAGGCCACCGGCTCCCCCCCTTTGCTCCCCGCCTTCGCCGCACCGTTACGGTGAAGGTCTTGGGCAAGCGCCGCTCTTAAAACGGCGCTTTAGGACACAGACCTCTCCTCACCGGTGTCAATTCTTTTCATGGGTCTTTTATGCATGATATCATATATGAGAGGTACCACCAACAAGGTGAGCACGGTGGCATAGGCTAGCCCTCCCATGGCTACCACGGCCATGGGTTGGATCATCTCCGCACCCTGGCCTACGGCCAACGACATGGTGCTCAGTGCCAGAATGGTGGTGAGGGCCGTCATGAGTATGGGTCGCAGGCGAACGCGTCCGGTCTCTACCAGAGCTTGCCGCTTATCTTTGCCCGCCAAACGCAGCTGGTTGACGTAGTCAACGAACACGATGCCGTTGTTAACCACAACCCCTGCCAGAACCAAGAATCCCAACATCGCAATCACTGACAATTCCAGACCCGTGATCCACAAGAGCAGCAATCCTCCCGTGAAGGCCAAGGGCAACGTGAACAGGATGATGAACGGCGAGAGCAAACTCTGGAACTGAGCCACCATGATCAGGTAGATGAACAGGATGGCCAAAGCAATCATGAGCACGAGATCCCGGACAGCGTTACGGATCATCACGTTCTCTCCGCCTACTTCCACGCTAACCCCCGCCGGCGGAATATAGGAGAGCAACTCCCGCTCCATGGCACGACTGACCAAGCCAATGTTATGACCATCGGCGATGCCTGCTGTCACATTCACATAACGCGATTGGCCATCACGCCGTATGGCTACCGGGCTCTCCCTTTCCCCGATATGGGCGATGGATTCCACCGCCACGTCCCTTTCGTCCCCATCGGGGCCTCGACCGGTAAGGGTGTAATCGGGGAGGTTGATGCGACTGAGATCTTGATCCGAAGCACTGACGATCACCGGATACTCCTCGAAATCCAGTCTGACCCGCGTTACCTGCCGGTCTGAGGCCAGAGCCTGACTCAGCTGTTGATACACCTGCGCTACCGTCAGTCCTTGGCGCATGGCAGCGTCCTTGTCCACCGTGATGCGGGTCTCAGTCCCGGCAAACTCGCTGCCGAAGGTGACTTGCGCGGTTCCTTCAATAATCTCAAGCCGAGCAGCGATCTCGGCCGCTGCGTCGTTGAGCACATCAAGGTCATGACCCATCACGGCAATGCTGATTCCCGTACCCCCCAGAACGCTCATGTCCATGTTCGAGCGCGACACCCTGACCTTTGCCTCCAGGTCCTGCGTCTTCGCCAAGATGAGCTCTTCCACGTCCCGGTCGGTCAGGGTGCGATCTTCCTCTAAGAGAATGAAAAGTGAGATTTGGTCGCCTCTGGCCGAACCCATGCCCATCATACCTCCCATCCCGGCCCCGGACATAGCTCCCACGCTCCGAACGGCCTCGATTTGGCCTACGCGAGCCATGACCTCGTCGGCCACAGCGCGAATATCCTCATCACTATCCTCGGGCAAGGATAGCGAGGCCGTCATCTGGGGGGAATCCATCTGGGGAATGAAGGCCGTTCCCATAACACTCACGCCGTAGATGCTCAGGCCGAGCAAGAGGAAAACCGCCGTCAATACCAGGCCTTTGCGGTTCAAAGCGAAACGGAGCACTCCCTCGTAGGTCCCTTGCAGGCTCTCAAACCACCGCTGCCTTCTGACCGTCCCGGCTGTGAGCACGGCCGAAGCCAACGTGGGGACCACCGTCAAAGCCACCAGTAGACTGGCCATCAGACTGTAGGCAATGGTCAGACCCATGTCGGTGAACAGCTGACGCGAGATTCCTTGCGTAAATACAATGGGCAAGAAGACGCAGACGGTGGTGAGTGTGGATGCTATGATGGCGCTGGACACTTGCCGCGTTCCCCGCACCGCTGCCCGGGCAATGGACATGCCTTCTGCGCGCATGCGATATATGTTCTCTACCACCACAATGCTGTTGTCCACGAGCATGCCCACACCCAAGGCGAGTCCTGAGAGGGAGATGATGTTGATGGTGACGTTGCTAAAGTACATCAGCGTGATGGCAAAGAGAAGACTGACGGGTATGCTAAGCGCGATGACCAGCGTCGGTCGTATGTCCTTTAAGAAGAGCATCAACACCAAAATGGCAAGAATACTACCCCATAAGAGGTTGCGAACCACGCTGCTGATGGTCAGGTTGATGTACTCGCCCTGGTCCATCAGGGGCTGGATTTGAAGGCCCTCGTGTTGACGCGAGAGTTGGCTGATGGCCGTGTGAATGGCTCCGGCTACCTGCGCAGTGGAGGCTGCGCTCTCTTTTTGAAACGTCAGCACTACCCCAGCTTGGCCGTCCACGCGCGCGTAGGTTTCGTCGGTGTTGTCGGTCACCAACACCTCAGCAACATCAGCTAGGCGTACATCGCCGATTCCATCCAGTGAGACCAAAAGAGTATGGGCCAAGGACTCCAGCGAGTCGAACTCATCGCCCACTTTCACCAGGTGGGCCTCGCGTCCCTCCCGCAAGTAGCCAGCAGGCATGCGAAAATTCTGCGCCCGGAGAATGTTCGCTACCATGTCTGCGTTGATCATGTTGGCAATGTCGGCGTGCTTGAACGCTCCTTCTTGGGCTTTATCGAATTCATCGAGACCGCTAGCCAGTTCCCTCTGCCCACTGGCCAGCTGCAGTTGGGCGGTGCTCAGCTCCATGGTCACGGTCATCTTGGCTTGCTCCAACTGCTCGTAACCAGCTTGGGCTTCCGTTAGCGCTGTCTTAAGCTGGGGCTTCATGGCCTCCAGCACGAAAAGGCGCGCTTGGATATGCTGCTGCTCCGTATCAAGGGCGGCTATGCGGCCGACGGCTCCCTCGAGTCTCTCCTCAATGGCGGCCAGCTCACTCTGACTGAGCTCTCTGACCTCGCGGGGAAGGTACTCTTCTGCTTGAGCCATGACCGCCGCATACATCTCTGGCGTCAGGGTAGCCACACCGTCGGGGAACAGTCCGGCTAACGCAGGCTGAAGCGGCTGCCATTCCATGAGAGCTTCTCTCTCTTGCTCCAGGGCCGCCATTTGCGCCTCCAAAAGGACCTCTTGGGCCAAGATGGCCTGGAGATGGGCGATGGCACTGTCCAGTTCCACGCTAGCTCGCGCCAGCTGGCCCATGCGATCGCCGCCTTCCTCCTCCATGGTCTGTAGAGACGTAGCGATATCTGCCTGGGCATCGGTGAGTTGGAGTCGGTTAGCGGCTAGAGTCTGGGCCAGTGCTGCCAGCACTTTATCATTCAGCTCATCAATCCTTGCCCGGTCGAGCTCTACGCGAATCTCACGTTCCAAAAGACCGGCAGCAGACACCGTGGCCACACCCTCAATGCGTTCGAAGGCGGGGATGACGGTATCAACCACAAAACTCGACAATTCCGTCATATCGCGGTCGGTCTTGTTCACGCTAGCCACCATGATGGGCATCATGTCCGGGTTCAAGCGCAAAAGCATGGGCTTTCCCACTTCGCCATGGAGCTGGCCCGTGACCATGTCCAGGCTATTGGCCATCTCAATCATGGTGCTGTCCATGTTCGTTCCCTGTAAGAACTCGAGCATGATCATGCTTGAGTTCTCTCGGGAGACGGAGCTGATGTTACTCAAGCCCCGCGACGTGCTAAGAGCTGCCTCCAAG
>SLSY01000227.1 GCA_007130145.1 Bacillota bacterium | reverse complement strand
GTCTGACGCGCAGCGTACCGCTTCAGAAAGTGCATGATGTCAAGGGGTTGAACTGCCGTGGTCGAGGTCTATCTCGGTGTGGATTGATATGAAGACGGCGATGCGATGGTCGGTTTACCCAGAGCTGGGCACTCGTTTTCGGAGTAGGGTCAGATTTGACGGAATACGTTCGATCATCAGGGTTGCTCCCAACACCCCGTGCAGTCTCGCCACCTGATATATAGCTGACGAGCGGGTTCTGGTTCCAAGGCCTACCCCATTATCTTGAATCCAGATCTTTTGATGATCCGGTGGATATCATCGCGAGCGCTTGCCACCTCGCATGATCGTTCGCATCGCTGGCGGTGATGAGCGGTCCGCCGCACTCATCAATGGAGGTGCGGCGTTCTCACGCTCGCAACATGTTTGTACCCAGGGCTTTCATGGTTTGGCTCGAACGGAAACTGCTCCATATCAAATACGCTGCCACCACCATCATCCCTACCCCATCCACGTAACGGTTCACGGGATGGCCGGGAAACAAGGCAACCGAGCCCAAAGCCGTTAACACACAAACATCCACAAAGGTCTTTCCGCGGTATAGCCGGCGTTGTGCTTCTATAATGGCATCGGGCTGCTCGCGGTTCAAAGAAGCGTAGCGCCGCCAAAACCAACCGTTGGTCATCGCTCCCAAGGCGGCGATGGTCACGCCAATAAGGACGTTTCCCCCGGGATCAAAGGGTGCCCTGAGACGCAAAACGCCGATGCTAAGCATGACCAGTCCCGAACAACCGAGAGCCACCGTCACTCCCCATCCTGCCATCCTTTCCAGCCGGCAGCGCTGGGCTTCGCTGATCTCGTGGCGGTGCAAGTGCCGAAAAACGAGCCACGATAGACAAAGTGCCACCAGCTCCACCGTACGGCGGACAAAGTCTGCTACCTGCGTGGAGGACTGACTTCTGGCCACGGCCAAACCGGTGGCCGCCGGACCCCACATGCTAAGGAGAACAGAAGATAGTAACGTTTTCTGACGAACAGCAATCCTATCATGACCCCGTGCAGTCACATCACCACCCCAAGTATGATACGATATGCATCATGGGCAACATAAAGGATGCCGTCACGAGGGGAACCGTGATCGTGTCCAGACCACGACGGGATACCAGTTCCACCAGGGCGCATACCGGCGCCACCAATACCGCTATGAACAAGCTAGCCTGCCAGGATCTACCTGCATAGACAAGCAAGGTGAAGAAGATGGCAAGAGCTGCAGCCATCATCATAGCAACGCTTCCCACATAGGTCTTGGAACCGTCGACAAAACGGCTGACCACGGCCCGGCGGCCGAAGGCCTTACCCACAACAGCAGCCGCCGCATCACCAAAACCCCAGGCCATGACAGCTGTGGGGATAAGAAAATGCCATCTTGTACCCATTAGGCCCCAGAAGAGAAACATGAGCAACGCAAAGGTAAGCTGAACAAGCAACAGCTGCATGCGCAACTCTCCACCCGAGGGCTTGCGATCCACGAACACACGCTGATAGAAGGAGGTCTTCTCCAAGAGAAGTAAGACGGGATAGCCGATGATCACAAGGCTGAATGCACCAATGATAGCCGCATACCAAGTAGAAAAGAGATGGATGAGCAAGAACACCGAAAGACTGTAGCCCAGATGCTGTAGCTTGCGCACCCACTCGCGCGGAACACCAGCATATATCCGCAAAGCACTGGGAATGAGTGCACACATGATGAGATAGTAGGCAAAGAGAATCATCGTTGCCCCGAGATCACTCCAACTCATTGACTGCCTCTCCTTCGTGGAAACGAACTGCCCGCACCGAAATGCTCTCTTCCCCTTCTCACGCCACTAAGACTATCATACGCAAAGCGCGCCCGGCTGTAAACCATAGGTGCTTTGCGAATCGTTTTCAAACACTCCCGTTTACAGGCTGCTTTCTGGGGATACCCTGACCGCAGCAAAAGAACAGAGAAGTGATTTGTATCCTCAACACCAGCTATCCTGTTTGCCCTCTTATGGATCAAACCGGGCACAAAACATGATGACACCTACTGGTTCTTGAGCATCTCTTTGATCTCTTGGACCGTGGCCACTCGTCCGGAGATCTTAACCTGTTCATCTATAACCAGGGCTGGGGTCAGCATGATGTCGTACTCCATGATCTCGGCCATGTCGGTCACCTTAACAACCTCTGCCGTCTTTTCGGTCTCCTCCAGAGCGATCCGGACATTAGCTGCCAGTTTGCTGCATTTGGGGCAACCCGTACCCAGGATCTTGATTTGCACTCGTTCACACCTCCCATACCGGTTCCTAAACCACGATGCTACCGGGCAATGTACCACCATGGCGGCCGTAAAACCACCGTAAGATCAAAACATGACCTTGAACATGCTGGTCGAAAGCATGAATAACCCCGCCCGTCATGTACCAATGATGATGAGCCTTCGTTTCGCAAGCACTCTGCTTCGCTTTTCAATGATGTTTGTCAGGGCGCCGCTCGGCGCAGATCCTGTAGTGCCCGGAGCCGGTAGGCCTTCATTATGTCAGAACGCGTGAGAATACCCCGCAATTGCCCGTCCTCCACCACCATGAGACGGCCCACGTCAGCCTCAGAAAGCTTCTTGAAGGCATAGAACAGTTCATCCTGCGGTCTGATGGTGATGAGCTCGCAATTCATGATATCGCCTATGGGCGTGCTCCCGGGTGTATCATCCCCCAACGCTCTGACATCATGAAGGGTAACACAACCAACCAGCCGGGATTGGTCGTCCATAACGGGGTACCCCGAATGACGTTCGCGGTGCATGAGTTCGAGGAGCTCAGCCACCGTCATGTCCTGTGTTACGGTAGAAACGTCCGCTGTCATAAGATCCCGGACCCTAAAGTCAGAGAAAGCATCCTTGACGACATTGAACTGGTATTCTTGCGTTGCCCCTATATAGATGAAGAATGCTATCAAGATCAAGAACAGATGACCATACACAAACCCGACCACCCCAAAGAGGATAGCAAAGGCTTTGCCCACGCTCGTGGCGATGCGCGTGGCCTGCAAATATGAAGTGCGCCGGGCAATGAGGGAACGGAGGATACGCCCCCCGTCGGAAGGGAAGGCAGGAAGCAAGTTGAAAAAGCCCAAGAAGATGTTCATGAAGCCCAGATAGTAGACAACCAGATGGACATCGGCCATCATCCGCGCTGCCAGAGGTCTTACTGCATAAAGGAGCAGTGCACCAAATACGAGGCTGAACAAAGGGCCGGCAAAGGCCATCCACACTTCGTCCTTGTCATCTCCTTCATTCCTCATCTGGGCTACCCCGCCCAGAAGCATCAGGGTGATTTCCCTTATCTCGATGCCTTGGCTGCGGGCCACAAACGAGTGAGCAAGTTCATGCAAGGCAATACTCGTAAAGAGCAGTATAGCCAGAATCAAGCCTAGAAGAAATGGGTTTGCCGTGAGTTCTTCCCCGGCGATACCCGCCATGTCGGCAATAGCTCCGATGTTGTTGCCGATGACCAACACGAGAAAGCCGAGGATCAAAAGGAAGCTAATGTGCAACCGGATGGGAATACCCGCTACATGGAGTATGGTGACAGAGTTCTTGAACAAGGGCTTCACCTCGCTAATTGAGTATCATTGATTGCATGGGACGTGACATTGAACACGCCCACGCTGGCAGTAGGTTGCTGATCCATCATATCATTGGAGACTCACCGGAGTAAACCCGGACGGCTCCTTCCCCTGTTTCGCCATGGCTCTCAAACCCGACTCTGTCCTGTACGTTCTGCATACTGCAGGTCTACTTCCTCCCAAAGAACACCCATCATCCAAGCCATCGGTCTACCCGATTGCCTGTTTGTCACTATGACGATAGTTGTCGATGGCTTCGCGCAAGGCCGTGGTTCCCAGCACCGAGCAATGGAGCTTGTACTCGGGCAGTCCCCCCAGTGCCGTTATAATATCCTCTTCAGTAATCTGATACGCATCATCCAAACTCTTGCCTTTGGCTAGCTCCGTCGTCACGCTGCTGGTAGCAATGGCAGCGACACATCCATGCACGAGGAAACTGATATCAGAGATGATACCATCTCGCACCTTAATGTAAATCATGAGCCAATCGCCGCATCCGGGTTCCCCGCCCATACCCTCGCTGTCGGCATCCGGCAACTTGCCGACGTTCCGAGGATGCATGATGTGCCCGATGATAGTTTCGGTAAACAGATCCATTTGTCTCACTCTCCACCTTCGTCGCAAATCTTTGCTGCTTATTGCCTGCAAGCAGATATCTGCTTCCTCTTCCTCTGTAAGAGAAGCATGAGATCGCAGTATCTCCACCCATTATAGCACGGCCAACCGAAGGATCTCTCAAGGTCTGTCGTCTCTTCTTCACTCAGACCATGCTGCACTGTTAATGGCTTCTGACAGGGTGGGGTGTACGTGAATCATGTCCTGCAAGTCGGACACACTGGCGCCAAACCGTATGGCTGTAACCAATTCATGGATGACTTCACCCGCTTCGGCGCCGAGAAGATGTGCCCCCAGCAAGCGCCCATCCTCCTCATCGACGATGAGTTTGATGAATCCATCCACTCGGCCCAGGGCCAAGGCCCTGCCATGGAAGGCGAAGGGGAAGCGCTGAACTCGAACCCGGTGGCCTGCGTCGGCCGCCGCGCTCTCGCCCATGCCTACGCTGGCGATTTCTGGATCGGTGAAGACGGCAAATGGGATGAGCCGCCCGGCAGAATGAATGCTCTGCCCTTTTAGTAAGCACCGCGACAGTAACATGGCATCGTGCCGAGCCTTGTGCGTAAACATCAGCCCACCGATAACATCTCCAATAGCCCATATACCGGGTTGGTCCGTGGCGAAGGAATCATCAACAAGGATGTAACCTCTCCTGTCCGTCTCGACCCCGGCTTGCTCCAGACCCATTCGGTCACTGTTGGGGGCCCGCCCCGTTGCGACCAACAGTTTTTCGCCAGTGTGCCGGACCGTATCCTCCTCCCCCTCCTCGACCACGCAAACTCCTCCGTCGTCTTCAAGAATCGAACTGATATTAGCACCGGTGCGAACGGTGACGCCTGCTCTCTCCAACATCTCACGAACCGCCTCTGACACATCTCGATCCAGATTGGACGCCAGGTGCGTGCCCCGCTCGAAGATGGTCACCTCCACTCCCATACGAGCGAAAAGCTGCGAGAACTCCAGGGCAATGATGCCCCCTCCCAATATGAAGAGGCTTTGGGGCAGATGTTCCATTTCCATGGCTGATGTGGACGTCAGATAATCCACGTCGCGAAGACCAGGAACGGGCGGCACCGCTGAGCGAGCACCCGTAGCAATCACGATACGCTCAGACGTCAATGTTTGCCCGTCCACTTCGATGGAGCGAGCATCTTTGAAGACACCCTGACCCTCATAGAGATCGATGCCGTCGTTCTCTCGTACGCGCCGGTAACTGCGGTCTCGAATGCGGCTGACCAGCCGGTCTTTGCGGGCAACCATCGCCTCCCAGTTTGCTTGCGGGGGCGCGGTCTTGACGCCGAACCGCTCGGCATCGCGGACGGTCTGCATAACGCGAGCCGAGCTGATCAGGGTCTTGGAAGGAATGCAGCCCACGTTAATACAGGTTCCTCCCACATGCTCTCCCTCGATCAGAGCTGTCTTCTGGCCCTTGGCCGCCAGGGCTCCGATGAGATTCATTCCGGCCGTTCCTGCTCCCAAAACGATCAAGTCATATTTCTTCATGATGCTCCTCCTTACCATATGCCGTTTTGCATGCACTGCACAAGATGGGGTTTGCTTCGCTATTTCAAGCAGCCGTGTTCCTTCGTCACGCGCTAGAGCGGGAGCCTTCCTTCAGACATACAAGCAGGCGATAAACCCCGGTCCCCAGCAAGACGCTGGCCAAAAGGACGTACGTGGCCAATGTAAAGGTCTCGAGCAACAAGACGGCCAAGACCACCGCACTGTAAAAAGCATGAGCCCGCCGCACTCGGTACGGGGGAAGAGGTCTTCCCCGATCGTCTTGCATCCCCTGATCTACGGCCAGGGCACGATTAAAGATGGCGC
>SLSY01000145.1 GCA_007130145.1 Bacillota bacterium | reverse complement strand
GAAAAGGCGCTTTCGGACAGCCAACCGTAGTAGTACAAGCCACTGCGAGACCGACGTGCGCCCAGACGTACCCGCTGCCCATCTTCTAATATCAGAAAATTTCCATCTGAACGAGCAGTATGAGACGTCTTGACCAAGCCCTCATCGGTGAAGTCAACCCAGCTCAGAAGGCGAAGGCGGTGTTGCCCCTTAAGCTCGACCAGACCCGGATCAATGCCCGTGTCGATCACAGCAATGGTGATACCACTGCCGTCGACTTCATGGCTTTCGCGGAAATGCTCGATCATGGCCTCAAAGTCATGAGGGTCATACGCAACGGGCTCGGCTCCCATCATAGGCGGCGGAGCGAAGGCCATAAGGAGGCAGACGATGACCACAAATTGAATGAATCTCATCTTAATCATGAGATGAATCGCCTCCCTCATCAAAGCTTAGCTCCGCATACTCCACATATTGACCGCCCTCGCGGTAACGAATGAGCATTCCCTCTTGGATATCCTCCATCACCGCCGGCCGGCCATCCCAGAACAAGAGGGTGACTTCGTTTAGTAAAAGAAGATCTGCTACGTGGTCACGCTGAACAACGACCACGCGCCCTCCTGCGCTCACCGAGCTAACCAAGCCCCATTTATCCAGTGCTACCGCATCCACAGCTCGCACCGTACCATCGCGGTAGTCGAGCACCAGAAGCAACTCATCGTCGACTCTGAGATCGCTTAAAAAGGCCTCTTTGGCATGACGAAAGACCAAGGCATCGCTCTGCACCGTGTAGTCACGAATCGATCCGTCCTCCCGGACCACCGTCAGGTGGTTGCCACTACGGCTCAGCAAAGTCCCTTCAACTCCCATGAAAAAGCTAGAGACATGTAAAACCCGGCCCTCTTCATCCACAATGATGCCAGCCTGGTCATAGGGGCGGGGGTCGCCCCGCTGACCATTGCGGAAGGAAACGAGAGCGCGTATGTCCAAATTAAGCGTCCTTTGCGGGAGTTGAAGTTCCAAAACTCCACGGTCAAATCCTCTGACGTCGCCCATGAGGTCAAAATCACAACCACAGTAGCGCATGTATTTGCGCATATAATCGACGAACATGGAGCGGTCGATGACATCGCGGGGAGAAAAGGACTCATCCACCCCCACTGGTAACATACCGACCTCCACGACACGATGAAGAGACGGTACCGCCCACCAGGGGATCTCATCCGCATCGAGGAAAGGTAAATCATCGGCCGAAGGGTCCTGCAGCCGCCCCAGTACGCGGCCGAGCACTGTGATGAGTTCGGCCCGGGTAATGGACGCTTCCGGACGAAACCAACCTCTTTCATCTCCTATGAACAAGCCGAGATCTGACGCCATCTCCACGTAACCAAAGGCCCAGTGACCCGACCTCATATCTTCATAACGAGAAGAGGCCTGACTACGAGCCAAAGCATCGGCTTCCTCTTGCCACCCCAACAACATGACCACCACCTTGGCCGCTTCGGCGCGCGAGACGTGCCGCTCAGGGCGAAACAGGCCATCCTCATAACCCATCACCAGCCCGCGCGCACGCAGGATGGCAATGCTCTCCTCCGCCCAGCACCCTTCGGTGTCAGAGAAAAACGATGCGGCTCGAGCCCGGGGGGCACTCAAACTCACAATCACCGCGCAAACCAACAAAAGACAGACACTCTTGTTCATGCTTACACCCCGGAGATTACTTCGACTTACCCGCATTCATCTCCTCTGCTATTCGCTAGTGGTGCCTAGAAGCTGAATGGCCCTTATAAGCGCTGGGTCTGAGACGTCCTCCCAAAGAAGTCGCTGTGCTTCTGTCATGGTCAAGATGTCTTGTGGCGCGAATTCCCTCAGCTGCGACAATCCAAGATCATGCCGTAGTCGATTCACGGCGTTAACAGTTTGCTCTCCCATAACACCGTCCCAGATGCCGCCATGATATCCGCTCTCTGTGAGCCAGCGCTGTAGTCTCAGCACATCAAGTCCCACGGTTCCTAAGACCATCGGGCGATGAGGAATCAAACCGTAGGGCTGAATAGACGGAGGTACATATTCAACTGGAACCAGTCCTATCGCATGCCAAGAGTCTCCCGAGACTCTGTGCAACCGACCAATGGTAAGGCTCAGGATTCCACCATTATGAAGATGATAGTCTCGTTGAACCGTGGCCTTGCCGTAAGTAGTTGTTCCCACAAGCAACGCCGCTCGCGCATCGGCAAGGGCCGCTACCAGTAACTCTGCCGCCGAGGCCGTGCGATGACCGATCAAAATAGCATAGCGGAGAGTAGCAACCCGGGGTATCATCGGGCCCTCATAAGACAGGGGTTCTCGACCCTGCCGATCGGTATAGTAACCAACGTGTCGCTTGCCGGTCAGCAGTGCGGCGATCTCTACAGCTATATCAAGATCACCCCCAGAGTTCAATCTGAGGTCAATTACGCACTTGCTCACCCCAAGGCTCAAAAGCGCATCGATGATGCTCCTGACCTCTTCGGTGCTTTGGTCGGTGAAGCCTCGAATAGTTATGATGGCTGTATCACCCAGCATCTCCCATTCCATTTGCGATTTCGATTTCTGTGCCCGCTGGATCACTACCGTTTGCACCGCTTTACTCTGCCCTAACACCTGCACGGAGACAGAGGAACTCGGCTCGCCGCGGAGCATCTGAAGAGCCAGATCGATGTCATAGCCTACCTGCACTCCATCAACTGCAATAAGCGCACTGCCCACCCTGAGTCCCGCATGATATGCCGGACTATCGGGCACGATGTCGCGAATGACAATGACGTCACCGTCGATACCCAACCTGACACCGATAAGTCCCTTTTCCGGCTGGAGCAAAAGGGTCACCTCTTCGGGGCTAAGATATCTTGTCCCATCACCCAGGCTGGAAGCGATGCCTTTTAAAGCAGCGGTGGAAATCTGGCGCAAACTAGCATCGGTGAGACCCATACTACTGACCAGGCGAATGGCCTGGCCAATCACTCCAACCTCGTCGATGACGAAGCTGTAGGCCGGTGTGATAATTGCCCCTAGCAGGATGACTAAGACTACCATTGTAACTAGAGGCATGTATTTTCCATGATGATTCATATTGTTGCTTCCTCCATGAGGGGGTTACCGACAAAGAAAAAGGGGTACACCCGAAAGTGTACCCCCCACATGCCGATAACTACGGAGTGGTAACTTCGAAGTAATCAGCCTTGCCCACAGGAGCCTGGTCGTCACCGAAGTTACATTTGATCTTATCGCCTACGTTGATGTTTTCTACCGTGGAAGGAACGCCATCTTTGATGACAATGGCGTTTGCGGCCACCGGAACATCAATGACGTCGGTACCGTCGTTGATTTGCAGCATGGTAACCATCGTACCGTTCTCGAAGGTCACTGTCTTGCCTACAACCGTTCCGTCGAGCGGCAAGTTCTTGGCGACCAGAGTGTTCAGACGCGGGTTATCTGGAGTCGCGGTAGCCTTCCAGGCAAAGGTGATCATATCATCTGGCCGGAGAGCCGTGGAGCCCACCGTCCGTCCGTTGCGAGTGAGGGCAGTGGCACCAGTGCCGTCCACTTGGACCCACACCGTAAAGCCAGTTGCTCTTCCATCCCAACCACTGATGGGCCACTCAGAGGTCGGGTGCACCACTTGAATGGGTAGAAGCGTCGTTCCATTGAGGACAACTTCAGCACCTATGGTAGCGATCTTGCCGGGCACTGCGCGGAACAGGTCAATGCCAACAGCCTTGCCCTGTACGTCGTAGGTGATGACCGCCGCATCCTTGATAGCCATAGCATTGAAGCCATCCGTTACCGTATCAAAGCCCTCGCCGTTCAGGGTATAGGCAGTAACGTTGTTCACTACCACAGTGCGACCATCACTCAGGACGATGTCTTGAACGATGACACCACCCTCAATGTAGACTCGCTTATTCTCGATGGTAACGTATTCGGTTCCAGCCAACGTGACCACGCTCACCTTGTTGTTGGCAAAGGTAAGGCGAACGGTCATACCGTCAGTCACATTGCCTACAGAAACCTGCACGCCACCTTCCATGACCTTGAAATCATCAGTCAAGCTGTAAGTGACATTTTGATCACCAACTGAGCCTTTGACCGTGATGGTCTTCGCAGTCGTATCAATGGTACCGATCACTTCACCCAGGAGAACCGGAACTGCAGCAGTTCTAATGGCACCGGCCTGGTTGAGAGCCACCTTGACCGGAGTGCCTACAGGAACCGCACTGAGGAACACCTCTGCACTCCAGAGTTTGCCATCAAATGAGAACACATCACCGCCAACGGTCACAACACTGTATTCAGTGCCGTCAATGGTGAGTTTGTTAGCTGTTGTGGACTTAGCAGTGACATTACCCATAACCGTGCGCTCCCAAGCCTTCATGGCAAACGCCCTGCCGTTGCGGTCTAGAGTAACCTCCATGCGGTCACCCAAGCGGACGCTAGCCACGGTCAGGCTAGAAATGGTTGTGGGCACGGTAGTATCTTTGGCACCCTGCAAGAGAAGATCACTGCCAAAGATTTGTTCCCAACGCTCATAAGTGGCCGATCCTACTGTAGGCATATAGATGGCCTTGTCCGCATCTAGCATGATCATGCCCATACCACTGGCCATGTCATAGCTAGCCTGAGTAACATAACCCTCAACGACTACGTTAATGGCATCGACTGCCACAACCTTGCCATCACCATCCAACGCAACTTTGACCTGGTCTCCCAGCTTCAAATCGGCGAATGTCGCTGTCTGGCCATTGCGAACAATGCTCGCACCGCTGGTGATCTCATAAGTAGTCGCGCCTACAACAATAGAGTTCACGATCTTGTCATCGATAAACTGAGTGATCTTATTGGAAATCATGCCTTCAACGTTGAACACGAAGATATCCATAACCGTGACCTTACCAGCAGCATCGAGAATGAGCGTCGCCGCTGGCTTCGGCGTTAGCTTGAAGAAATCTTCCTGAGATAACGGAAGAAAGACGTCCGCCATTTCAGTCATAGTGGAACTGTTGCGCCGCAAGGTGTAAGTGGCGGCGAATTCATAAACCGCCCCGTTCACCGTTACCTTGTTGGGAGAGGTAAACGCCGTGTAATCGCCGCGTACCAAGGTGGTATCGGGCAAAAGCTCCGCAAAGATGATCTTATCAGCCTTCTTTATGAACGTCACCTTGCGCTCGTTCAAATCAGCAAAGTTTTCCGCACCTACCAGGATCGCATCGGCAGCGATCTCGACCGGATCTGACTCACTGGGAATGATAAGCCAAGTCTTACCATCCTGCACAGTGTACTTCACGATCTCAGACGCAATCTTCTGTCCGCCAACCTTCTTCATTAGAGTCTCATCGCTGTAGGTCCACTGGTTGTTAGCATCCTTACCGGTCAAGAAGAGAACCGGCAGCGCCTTGTAGACCATCTCCGCGACATCAGCGCGATTGCAACCATCTGCGGCCACAAATTGGCTAACCAAAATGGAAACGTTGGTCTTATCCGTCGGCATGCTACTGGCAGTGAGGATTTCACCTGTAGGCCAGCTGGCAGTGGCTTCGGCCATGGGGCTGTAGCCCATTGCCCGGATGATCATAGTGATGCCTTCGGCCATGGTCACCTGACCATTGGGGTCGAAGGTACCGTCGGGATAGCCCCGGATGATGCCTAAAGCGGTAGAAACATTGATGTAACCACTAGCCCAGTGGGTGGTGGGAACATCAGGGAACTGGGTGGGAGTACCCGCCATAATCCTGGCAGCATCGCTGCGGCCCAAGATGCGAACTACGACTGCCGCAAATTCGGCTCTGCTTACTACCTGGTCCGGACGATACTCAAACTTACCATCTTCCACGGGATACCCGGCGAAGATGCCGAGGGCAGCCGTCCTAAGAATATAGGACGCCCTCGGGTGGCCTTCAATGTCGGTAAAGACCATGTTCGGAGCCCTGACAGCCGCAAAAGCACTGCCTACGGTTCCGAGCACCATGGCGGTTACGATAGCAGCCACCAGCAATTTTCTAAGACTCTTCACTTACTTACTTCCTCCTTTACAGTGGTTTCACTGTGTTGATCTCTTGAGGTTTCCCTCTCCTGTATCTAGCCCCCAATCCCCCCTTTCG
>SLSY01000023.1 GCA_007130145.1 Bacillota bacterium | reverse complement strand
TTACCAATACATGGTTGGAAGCGGTCAAGCACAAAGGATCCACTTGTCACGTACCATGTAGGGCAAATCTCTGTGACAGGAGGGGATCAGGTGCCTGGCGACATGCTAAATAGCTTGGGAACGCTACTGTTACGATGGATTGCGGTTGCTACCGGTTACATGAGCGGTTCAGGTACGTTTCCGCGTCCTCTCAGTGCCGAGGAGGAGAAGACCTGTCTGGGGCGAATGGCTCAGGGCGATTCGGAAGCCAGAAATGTCCTTGTCGAGCACAACCTGCGTTTGGTGGCTCACATTGTGAAGAAGTTCGATGCCTCTGGCGAGGATGCCGAGGATCTGATCTCCATTGGCACCGTGGGTCTCATTAAGGGGATAAACACCTTTTGCTCTGAGAAGGGAACCCGTTTGGCAACCTATGCGGCCAGGTGTATCGAAAATGAGATTCTCATGCATTTTCGCGCTGTGCGCAAACGCAGAGGTGACGTGTATCTCCAAGACCCCGTCGGTGTGGATCGCGAAGGGAACGAGTTGACCTTCCTGGACATATTGACCACAGAGGAAGATACAGTGCTCCAACACGTCGAGCAAAAGAGTGAGAAGAAACGACTTCAAAAGCACTTACGTATGCTCAATGGTAAAGACAGACACGTCATTATCAAGCGCTACGGCATTGACGGGTATCGTCGCCATACACAACGTGAGGTTGCTAAACAGCTGGGCATATCTCGATCCTACGTATCGCGTATTGAGAAGCGTGCTCTTGAAAGAACGCGTAAACTGCTAGACGAGGGCGAGTGATATTCCAAGACACAGTATCGCTATGCTATAATGGGGGAAATAGAAGCCAACGGTTGCCATGTGATACAAGTTTGTCATCAAGGAGCAGTGATTGTGGCCTCCATCAACAGGAACAGCTGGTTGAGCCATCTGTGCCCCGACGAATACTATGAACGAGTGGAAGCCATCGCCCCCGAGAGGCTTTGGGAGCGAGGAATCCGTGGTCTCATCTTGGATCTGGACAACACCTTGGTCAAATATCATGAGCATCATGTGAACAGTGAATTGCTAAGGTGGTTTGATCGAGTCAAGAGTCAGGGCATCACGTGCTGCATTCTTAGCAACAACCATCGCCGCCGCCGCATCAACCGCATTGCGGATAAGCTGGGCGTGCAGTTTGTGGCGAGGGCGGGCAAACCACGCCGCCGCCCATTTCTTACCGCGATGCACATGTTGAATACTGATCGTCACAGCACAGCGGTGATTGGCGATCAAGTGTTCACTGATGTTTTGGGGGGCAAAAGAAGCGGCCTTTATACTGTACTCATCCAACCTAGGAGTAGCCGGGATTTCATTGGGACACGGGTCATGCGTTGTTTTGAGACCGGCATAGTGAGATACTTGACGACGCGAGGATATGTCCGCCTCGTTACGGGACATGAGTAAAAGAATTTACAGAATTCGCGTATAATGACAGACTTCGACATGAAAAATGGGTTAGCATAGAGTCAACCCGGAAGCATTCGCTAGGGGAGGGGTCCCACATCTGATGGGGCCCTTTCTCTTTTTTTCCTAAACACCCGGTGGGCAAAGAACGATTTCAGTTATAGGAGTCTATCTCTTGGAGGAGCACTTTGGTGGAAACAAGACAGGGTTTGGGTCTGAGGGCCATAGACAAGATCATTGCGTGTACCATGTCGGCCATATCTGATTCGCGCGATCAGATGTATGAGGTGGCCGAGCATGCACGCAATGAGTGTATACTCCTAGAGCAGGAATTGGGAGAAATGCAAAAAGAAGTTGAGGCTGCCATTGAGGCGGTTGACCGGTTGGTAGAAGCCGACCGCCAGGCCCGCGATGGCTTGGTCGTTGTGAGCCGCGATTACTACAACCGTAGCTACCGGCAGATTCAAGATGTTCATGAGGAAGCCAGGAAAATCCACGGCCACCTTGAGGTGGCCCGGGAGCGTGAGAAGCACTTACGCCTACGGCGAGATGAGCTGGCCCGTAGGTTGCGAAACATGAAGAAGATGGCGGAAAGAGCAGAGCGGATGGTATCAAGGGTGGGATTGATAATGGACTATCTGTCCAGCGATTTGGAAGATCTCAGTGCCACCATCAATGACTATCACCGTCAGCAGGCCGTGGGCTTTGGTATCATCCGCGCCCAAGAGGAAGAAAGGCGCCGGGTGGCTCGGGAGATTCACGATGGGCCCGCCCAAACGTTGGCTGGAGTCGTGATGAAGCTGGACTACTGTCAGCTCCTCATGAATCGCAATCCAGAGAGGCTGGCAGAGGAACTGTCAGCTATGGCCGAAGTCGCCCGCATGAGTCTACGTGATGTACGAAAGACAATCTTCGACCTCAGGCCGATGGCTTTGGATGAGTTGGGTTTGGAGGCGGCGATCAAGGGGTACATAAAGGCATTCGAGGAACGCACTGCTATCAGCGTGAGGGTTCGCCTAGCCAACCTGGGCCAGCGGTTGTCGCTGCCGCTTGAAATCGCCGTATTTCGCCTGGTACAGGAGGCGCTGGTAAACATCGAACGACATGCAGGGGTCAACGAAGCCTCCGTGGCCATTGAGGCAGCGTCCGACCAGGTTATCGTGGAAGTAGTTGATGAAGGGTGTGGATTCGAAGTGGAGTCCTTCTGGCAGGAAATCCAATCCGATGCGTTTGGCTTGGTGGGGATGCGTGAGCGCGTGGAAATGCTGGAAGGCGCCCTCGAGATTGATACGCGGCCCGACGAGGGAACGAAGATACGGTGTTGTCTACCGATTCGAGGAGAGTGAGGTGAGAAATGACAACACGAGTTCTGATTGTTGACGATCACGCGTTGCTCCGGCAGGGAGTGCGGCAGGTTCTGGAACTAGAACCTGACATCGATGTGGTAGGAGAGGCGTCGGATGGAAAGACAGCCTTGGTTTTGGAGAGTGAACTAGCCCCTGACGTCATTGTCTTGGACGTCTCCATGCCGGGCATGAATGGGGTGGAGGTGGCGCGTCTGCTGAAGAAGAGGCGCCCTGAAGTTGGCCTTGTCATGCTTACCATTCACAGTGACGAAGCATACTCCTTGACGTCGCTCCAGGCGGGTGCCTCTTCCTACATGCTCAAGGACGTCCATCCCAAGCACTTGATTCGAGCCATACGTGAGGCTGCACGCGGACGCACCTACATGCCACCTGACCTGCATCCATCAGCTGCTGTCCAACCCGAAGAACCAAACGTTTCGTTGAATTTATTGACCAACCGGGAAAGAGAAGTATTGTTACTCGTAGCACGGGGTATGACCAACCAGCAAATTGCAGCGTCGCTCTACATCAGCGAGAAGACGGTTAAGAACCACCTTTCGAGCATCTTTGAAAAACTGGGCGTCTCCGACCGAACCAATGCGGCATTGCTGGCCATAAAGAGTGGTTTCGTCGCCTCCCGGGACCATAGTCCTAGACAAATAGGACTATAGACACATTGCACAGTGCGTTTTGAGAAGATAACATTGTCATAACGAGAGCAGGATGCCCCTGCCGTATCGAGTCACGCTCGCCCATCCCCCCGGGCGAGCGCGATGCCAGCAAGCCCGGGACACCCCGGGCTTTCTCTTATGAGTCAGAGCTGCAGATATGAAGGAAACCCCAATATCGTAAAGGTGTACTGCGTAAAGACGTTTAACATAGGGAGAGATGAGATATCCAATAACGGGGGGCGATGACTTGTACGTAACCTATCTGGAGTGCCCGAGATGTAAGATGAGACTGCCAGAAAAAGTGCTGGCCAACACCTGCAGCCAGTGCGACGCTCCGCTTCTGGTGCGCTATGATCTGGCGACGATAGGAGCAGTATGCGATCCCGATTCATTCTCAAACAGATCGTGGGATATGTGGAGATATCGAGAACTACTACCTCTACCCCGTAAGGTAGAACCGGTGACATTGGGAGAGGGAATGACACCCATCCTCAATGTCTCCGCCTTAGGTAACGAACTTGGCTTTTCACGGTTGTTTATGAAAGATGAAGGTCTGTGCCCGACGGGAACCTTTAAGGCCCGTGGGGCCAGTGCAGGTGTGTCCATGGCCAAGCTCTTGGGAGTAGAGCACATCGCCCTACCAACCGCGGGCAATGCGGGCGGAGCCTGGGCGGCTTACGGTGCTCGAGCAGGTATTGGCGTGACAGTCATTATGCCCAAAGACGCACCGGTCCAAACCATTCAGGAATGCGTAGCTTACGGGGCCCGAACCTATCTCGTGGATGGGTTGATATCAGACGCCGGTCGCATTGTGGGTGAAGCATGTAGCCGCCTAGGCTGGTTCAATGCCTCCACTCTCAAGGAGCCATACCGTATTGAGGGCAAGAAAACCATGGGGTTGGAACTGTGTGAGCAATTTCAGTGGCGTTCTCCCTCGGTGATCGTCTATCCTACCGGAGGCGGTGTCGGCCTGATAGGTATATGGAAGGCCTTGCAGGAGTTAAGGAGCCTTGGCTGGCTACGAGGGTCCATGCCGAGACTGGTTGCGGTGCAAGCAGCTGGCTGTGCACCTATTGTTGAAGCCTATCATCAAGAGAAGGAAGAATCCACTTTCTGGTCCGGAGCTGAGACCATCGCTGCGGGTTTGCGCGTGCCTAAGGCCTCGGGGGACTTCCTTGTTCTCTCGGCGCTTCGGACCAGCCGCGGAACGGCCGTTTCGGTGAGTGATGAAGACATTGCTGTGAAACAGGCATTGGCTTCTCGCTGGGGCTGCAACATCAGTTTAGAGGGCGCGGCCGGACTTGCTGCCATTGCCCAGTTAGCAGATGAGGGCTGGTTGTACGATGACGATGAGGTCTTGCTCATCAACACCGGAAGTGGCCTGAAAAACCCAGGCGGGCCCCTGCCAGAACTGCCCGTATTGGACATAGACGCAAGCCTCTAGCATGCCAGGGGTTTGCAGGTCGTGACAAAGCGCAACGAAGACACCACTTCTGGGCATCCTATGGAGACTACGGAGGTGGTGTCTTTCATGTTGAGGCTCCCCTGGGAACACTGGTGGACGCTAGGGTTGCTTGCTGTGGCCGGTACAGGGCTCGCTGCGATTTTACTGGGGATATTGCGAATCCATTGGCTCATCGGTGCTCTACTATTATGGTTAGCTCTGGGGTATGCATTTGATAGAACCATTCTCTACCGGTGGGCCGGATGTTTTCATGAACACATTACACACAATGTGAACGAAGCGAGCGCCTGGTTCCGCACGGCGCTGCAAGACGGAAAACATCAGGCAGACCTACATGCCCGTATCGGTCATCTCTCCCTGCGACAACGAGATTACCAAGAAGCGGTGGATCATCTCTACAAATCTCTCAAGGAGATGCCACGGGCCGTGCAGCCCCGTCTGGACCTGGCCTTGGCCTATAGCAAGCTGGGCCGGTACCGGTCAGCTGAAGCATATGCAAGCGAAGCTCTTAGACTGGCCCCACACAGTGAGGCGTCGCGCCTAATCTTGGCACAGGTTCGCAAGGCGGCAGGAGACTTGGGCGGTGCACAGAGTGTCTGTGAAGAAGCATTGAGGGAGCGGGATGACTCGGCGCCGGCACACCGACTCCTGGGAGAGACGCTCTATGGTCAGGGCAACCTATCACAGGCACAGCGCCACATGCAACGTGCAGTCACGCTTGATCCGGTACACCCGGATGGTCACTACTGGTTGGGAGCAGTGTATCTTGACCAAATGGAATGGTTGCGGGCACAGCAAGAATTGACTGAGGCCTTGAATCGACTGGTTGAACCCACTTATGCTTCTGACGTTCAGCGGTCGCATATATTGGAGAAACTAGCACAGGCAAGAGTCATGGCTGAACGCCGGTGATTTGCGCAAAACAGTATGAGGGAGGATCCCCCTTCTGAGACGGAAGGGGGATCTGGTTTTTGTCATTCAATGAGGATGAAGGTGATATCCTCCCGCGGATCCCTAATAAGAGAGAAGTGCAGCAAGCGTCTGCTTTCACGGGTAGGTGCAACGGCTTTAACCTCGACTGAGTAATAGCCTTGCGCCATGTCATCTGGTGATACCCATTCCGCCTGCCAGTCTTCATCTTCCAGAACCAGCGGAATGGTTGTTTGGTCGGGGAATTTCGCAGAAACTGAAGTCACCTGCTCCGATGTCAAGGCAGATACCGTCAATGTGTCTCCTGCTACGATGGTAGTGGGTGAAAGCCACGCCATAAGCGAGAGATCGTCATAGATCTCATACGGTAATAAGCGCTCGCGCGTAATAGCACCGTCGAAATGGACTCTGATCTTGACGAAATACGAGCCTTCCTGAGCCTCATTCTCTATGTGGAGCTGTGCCGCCCATTCTCGCCCCTGTCCGGCTTCTCTGTGGTAGGCGGCGAGCCATTCGCTCCCCTCTTTCCAAAGGACGCTCTCGGCGGGATGGTTGGTCGTGACACTGATGGTTCCCGTGCTACCCGGAATATTCACTCGCGGGGTGATGTGCCCCCAAATGCGGTACTCACGTATCTCCACCGGTTGGGGAACCGACCAATGCAGCATACCTTGGCTATCTCGGACCCAACCTCTGACAAAGTATGTGTTGGGTGGAAGCAGTTGTCCATTCCATTGCCGACCGTTCCAGACCACGAATGAAGGTGGTTGAGACAGACTACCCGGGTTTGGGTTGAAGTAATGTAGCAGGGCTCCATGCTCATCTGTCACCTGCAGATTCCAGCGGGTGATGTTGCGGTTCTTGAGCGTACCGATGGTGATGGTGGTGGTCTCATCAATGCCATCACCATCGGGTGAGAAGACATCAGGCTCTAGTGAGAGAAGAAGCACGCACGAACGGCAGATGATGGTAATGCCTTCTGCTCGCGTCATCATGCGTTTGGGTCGCAGTAACCCATCATCATAGCCCTGGATTATTCCGAGTTTGGTGGCAGCCGCTAGAGCCGGTCGCAGTGCCTCCGTTATATGATGATGGTCCGGAAAACGATGGAGTAGCATTGATACCTCCAACGGCGCAAGCTGGTCAATGTATCGATTCAAGCCCAGAGCTTTCATGAGAAGATCGGTAGCATCCTCTCGCGTGATTGCGTCATGGGGATGAAAGTACGCAGAAGTCGAGAGGATGGCTCGTTCATAAGCCGCCGCGATCCAAGGGTAGGCTGGCTTGCCTCCTGTTATCGTTAGGTCCGGCAGGACGTCCTGATATGGCACAGAGCCCTCCACGGGGGCTAGTCGAAAGACCTTCGCCAGCTGCACGGCATATTGTGCCCTGGTCATTGACTCGTTTGGTTGGAAGAGACCAAGGCTTCCTCCAAGGAGTACCCATCCATCTGTAATTGACTCCTCCCACAGCACCCGTATGAAGGGATGGGCCCAATGGTCGCCTACATCGATGTACCATGGATCTTGCGCGGCCGCTGGCTGCACCGACATCGCGAACCATACAGCTACACCGACCATTGCCATTACGTATCTTTTAGACATAGTAGGATGCAGTGATCCTCCTAACAAGCACACCCTCTGCACCCTCCCATCAGTGTACCAAGTCTGGTGGGCAATGCAGTGTCGAACGGAGTCGAACGAAGTGTCTTGACACTCACACTTTTCAGACATATAATGGCAACACCCGACAGGATTAGTATGTTGTGGTAGAAACAGGAGGCTGGCATTTACGGGCAAGTTGACACTGCCGAGAGGAAATGGTCATGACAATGAGGGGAGGTATGAAAGCTAAAGCTGCAGCAGAGCGGGAACTGCTGCTGCGAGCGGAAGTAGTGTCGGATTGCCTGTCCAAACAAAATATAATAAGCCACCGGCGCCCTCGTATAGCCAGTCTCCTGATTCTCATATAAGGACTAGAAGGTGAGTGAACTGAGGGAATACCGCTACCTGTGTTTGCCGGTGATCTTGGCGCTTTTGGCCGCGATGAACATCTATTGGTACCTATCGGATCTTTCATCCTATGACAACGTGGTCGTTGCCACCCACTCCATTTCTCCGGGCATGCTGATCACGTCCGGAAATGTTACCACCACGAGAGTTCACAGTTCCGGCCTTCACCCCCAATCCTTTGCTACTGCCGGTGAGGTCATTGGTCGAATCAGTCTAGCAGCCGTAGTGCCGGGAGAACAGTTGCTCTCATCCAAGACCACCGCCGATCCTTCCTACCGGGGTCTTAGCGCTGAAGTGGGCGCAGGATGGCGAGGTGTATACGTACCAGCAGGGTCGCAACGAGGCTTGGTCGGTGCTCTGGTGGCAGGAGAGAGGGTTGATGTTCTCCATGTTGACAGTGATTGGCGGGGTGACACCGGTGAGACGATGACAATAGCCAATGATGCACTGGTCCTTGACGTACGTGATGAGCGCGGTAACCGTTTTTCTGGTGGTCCGGAAAGCCTGCCATCAGGCGTTGTATTGCTGGTTAGCACCTATGAAGCAACACTCATTACTCAGAGCCAGAGTACAGGAAATCTATTCTTGACCATTGCACCGGCCGGAAGGAGGTAGTTGAAGTGCAAGAGGCCCAACGCAGAGCCATTCTCGTTGGAGCAGATATGGACATGGCGGAGGTAAGACGTCATTACCAAGATCATTCATGGCTCGCTCATATTGCGGAGCCGTCATTGGCAGATGGTTTCGTTCTTGATCACAAGCCTGATGTCGTCGTGGTAAGCCCGCGAGCTGCCGACAGGGCTGCGATGCTGGCGAAACGCCATCCCAACGTCTCGGTCATCGCACACACGCCGAACGCCCGGAGCGAGGAATCTTTGGAAGGCCACGACTCCGATCATGGGAGCAGCGTTCAAGAGCACCGGTACGTTGATAGTGCACCGTCAGACCAGACTCTTGTGGCGGTATGGAGCCCGAAAGGCGGTGTAGGCAAAAGCTTCATAGCCACCAATCTAGCGGTGGCAGTGGCCCTGTCAACACAGGCGCCGGTCGCTCTTCTCGATCTAGACCTGCATTCGCCGGATCTTGGAGTGTATCTGGACCTGCTCGACGGGCCGACTATTGTTGAGGTGCTTCCCCATCTCTCTAGTATGAGGTCGCATGACTTGGAACAGTATATGTCGTTGCATGCTGGCACGGGTATACGCGTTTTACTGGGTCCGCGTCGTCCCGAACTTGCTGACTTCGTTCGCGCAGAGCAGGTAACTACCATCGTCGAACTAGCGCGGCGACGGTTCAACCATCTGTTCATCGATCTCCCTCCTCATGCCGGAGAAGACATGGTGTACGAATGTCTGGAGCAGGCGACCAGTATCGTCTTGGTCACTACCCAGGACGCAGCCACGTTGCGACAGACACGACTGACCCTCGAGACACTGAGCAGTCTATGCATCGATGTCTCAGGACGAGTTCGAGTCGTTTTGAATCGTTACCATGAGCAAGACAACGTATCCGTCGTGCACGTAGAAGATTTCGTTGGTCAACCGGTCGTTGCAACCATACGAGAGGATCGGGTTTCAACGGAGAAGGCCCTCTTCCAGGGGACCCCTCTGATTATGACCAACCGCAGCCCAGCGTTGTGTAATAGTCTGCAGGAGCTCGCACACCAACTGTGTTTGGGGAATACTCCCTCCCCGAAGAGGACTGAAGGGTTGTGGGCCACATTGAGAAGGAGAGTGCTCGATGGCATTACTCGAGCGTCTTGAAAGGCGCAAGGAACATTCCGGCTTGGCTTCGGTGACAGAAGTCGTGGAGGAAGTGCGGGAGAGCATGCTTGAACAATACCCTCATGCGGTGCTCACAGCAAGAGATGACGCTGCTCAAAGGGAAAGGTTGCGCGAGATGGTTGAGCAACTTCTCGTATCGCAAGGAGTAAAAGTGGCACGACTCAATCGGCAAACGCTATCCTCCTGTGTGGTACAGGAGTTGGTAGGTTACGGTCCGATTGACTCTCTGCTTGATGACCACACCGTGACGGAGATAATGGTCAATGGTCCGTACGAAGTATTCGTAGAAAGAGAAGGAGAAATCCGACGGACAAGCATTGAGTTCAACGATGACGAACAGTTAGTTGATCTCATTCTGAGGATGGTGTCGCCTTTAGGACGTCGCATCGATCGCTCAAATCCCTACGTTGATGCAAGACTTCCAGACGGTTCGCGCGTGAATGCTGTCCTGCCACCCCTGTCCACGCAGGGTCCCATCTTGACCATCAGAAGATTTCCACAGAGGTTAAGTGACCTAAGTCAGATGGTAGACACGGGAACGCTGAGTGAAGAGATGGCGGTGTTCATGCGTAAGGCCATCGGAGCAAAACTGAATATCGTGATATCGGGCGGAACTTCATCGGGTAAAACCACAACACTGGGAATCCTCTGTCAACTGGTAGAACCACGAGAGCGGATCATCTGCATCGAGGACTCATCGGAGCTGAGTATTCCGCAGCGTCACATAGTTAACCTCGAGACACGTCAACCGAATCTTGAGGGCCAGGGGGAAGTAACGATACGCCAGCTCGTTCGTAACGCCCTGCGCATGCGGCCTGACCGGCTGGTCATTGGCGAGGTAAGAGGGGAGGAGGCCTTCGATCTAGTGCAAGCGATGAATACGGGCCATGCGGGTTCAATGACAACCGTGCACGCCAACAGTGCTCCGGATGCACTGAAGCGGTTAGAAGGGATGGTTCTCACAGCTGGGCAACGCCTTCCCGTGGATATCATCCGACAGCATCTCGGGGCGGCCATCGATATCATCATCCACCAGATGAAAGCACAGGGTGGCCAGCGGCGGATTACCGATTTGAGTGCCGTCAGATGGAGCGAAGAGGCCCAACAATGCCGGCTTACATGTCTTTACCGTGATGCACGAGAAGGATGGCAAGATACAGCGGATTTCGTACAGGCTGATCCCATACCTGACTGGATCGGCCGAAGGTTATCCCATGTAGAGGCGTCTTTTGATAAAGAGGAGAAGACATGTATCTAGCCATGGCAGGTCTTCTAACCTTCGCGTCCATTATGTCTCTAAGCCTCATGAGGCCCAACAGTCCCCATCAAAGAATGGCTCGACTGCGGAGCCTGGCCGGAACGACTCGTGTATTGCACCGAACTGGATTCTGCAGAAGATGGGTCCTCCCTTGCTGCATGCTAATAGTGCTAGTCATGGGGTATTTTGCTCAATGGAGGCTTCTGGCGATATTGTCTGCCACGGGTGTGTTTGTTTGGGCCAAAGAGCGATATCCGCGGAGCGGGTCGCATTCTGTGATTCCAGAGGAACAAGTCGAACAGCTGTGCATGTCACTCATCAATAGTCTGCAGGCTGGTCTTAGTTTGACGCAGGCCCTCGAGAGCAGCGTGGAGAGAGTGAGGGGACCCTTATCAGTGCATCTTAAGCTGGCCCTTAATCGTCATCAGGCAGGAGTCAATCTCATCCAGAGTCTTGAGCAGATGGCGACAAAAGGAAACAGCTGCTCACTGCACTACTTGCTAGAAATCTTAGCCATACACCAAGAGTCAGGAGGACAGCTCACGGTACTCCTCGCTCTCGGCGCCGCAACCATTCGTGAACGGCGTCTGGTGCGCCAAGAGTTGCTTACTCGTACGGTGGAAGCGCGACTTAGTTCCACTATCTTGGCCTGCTTGCCCATTGTTATTACGGTGATCATGGCCTTATGGCAACCCGATTCGCTCCGTCCTTTGATTGACATGAAGGCGGGTAGAATTGGCCTTGTGACGGCAGTCAGCTGCTGGGCAGGTGGGATCCTGGTGGTACACCATCTCATTCGGGGGGTCTCGAAGGAGGTCGAACTGTGAAGCCCAGTCTGATCGCCGTGCAAGTGGGACTGATGGTCGTAACCTTCTTTACTGCCCTGCTCGGACGCTCCCGAAAGCGTTGGGCTCGTTTGCTTCCTGCGGCTGAGAATGCCTATTCCTTGTGGATTGAAGTCCCTTTTCCTATCGGTTGTTCCGGCCTCACGAGCCGCTTGCATCGGGCCGGTCTGACCCCGGTCTTGCCAGACGTGTGGATGCGCACGCGGTTTCACCGAGCCATGGTTGCATTGCTATCTCTATGGGGTATCAGCGCCGTTTCCGGCGGCCACATCGGCATCATATGGTCATGGTTCGGTGCGGTGGGAGCTTACCTTTCGTCGGACGTTCAGCTGCAATTGGCGATGCACAAACGGGAAGAACAAATCAGACGTGAGTTCGCGGGTTTCTTGGATTTACTATCAACGTCTACGGGTGCGGGGCACAGTCTCTATTCAAGCCTCGAGATGGTGGCTTCCCGCATGAAAGGGCCTCTGGGAGAGGTGCTTCACCAAGTCGCCTTCGATATGGCTTGTGGCAAGCGATTCTCGACAGCCTGGGACGAGATGTCCGAGAGAACGGGAATTCAAGAGATCGCCGCCTTTCGCTCGACAATCCTGGAAGCGGAAATTCTGGGCACTCCCGTAGCCGATACGCTCAGAACCATGGCTGCCACAGCTCGACATGAGAGGAGGAACCGAGTTCGGTCCCGTGTTGAAGCACTGCCCCTTAAGTTGAGTGTATGCACAGTCATATTCTTTCTTCCACCGATCATCATCGTTTTGGTGTTACCGAATCTCTTGAAGTTCTTCAGCACCGGCTGGTAAGCAGATGAAAGGAGAGATGGATTCATGCAGAGGTTACTGAGAGCTTTGAGGTGCCAAAAGGGAGCTACCACCGCAGAGTACGCTCTCATTTTGGCTTTGGTTGTCGTCATCTTGATTGGAACACTCAGCAATTTGGGGGCGGCCCTGAACAGCAAGCTCTTGCTCATCATCGACAAGATAACGGGAGTCAACTAATGCGTTTCGTTTCACGGGCGGCGGGTGAGGAAGGAACAGTAGCGGTGGAGTTCGCGTTGGTGGCGAGCATCCTATTGATCATGCTCTTTAGCACCATGGAGCTTGCCCTTGCTTTGCATGCAAGACTGGTTATCTCGTCGGCCGCTCGAGAAGGTGCCCGCCAGGCTGCTATCGACGGTGGAATGTCAGTGCGCGTGCGGCAAAGGATCAGCGATCACCTTGACTTTGCCAATATATGTGAGGACGATGCTGAGATTACCATAACGCCACAGTCAGCCACTTATGGAACCCCGGTTTCCGTAACCATATCGTATGACCATCAGTTTCACACACCGCTCTTGAGGCCGATTCTGGGATCAGGGGTACGCTTGGAGACAAGAGCAATCAGCCGAAGTGAAAAGCTGCGATGATCAAGAATGAGCGAGGGGCAGCAGCGGCACTGGTCATATGCATGCTGCCTGTACTCGTCATAACCATGGCTTTTGCAGTGGATCTGGGCCTGCTTGTTTGGTATCGGTTTACGCTGATGGACGTAGCGGACTTGTCTGCGCTTGCGGGGGTGCAAGAACTGGATCTGGAGGCACTGGCCGACGGCGAGCCCCGGTTGCTCAGCGGTGAAGCGACAGCAGCAGCCGTTGATTATGCCCGTGCGAATGTTCAGGCTCGTTTGGGGGCGACAGCCCTGAATGCTCTGGAAATGCATGTTCAAATCTACAATGGCAGTGAGGATTCTCCTCTCATTCACGCACATTGTGGAAGAGAGTTGATCCATCCCACTGTATGTTTGCAGCTGAGCTTGCCCGTTCCCTTCGTTCTCGTGGGACACCTGTCAGGGAGAGAAGACATCCGCGTAACTGCTCATGCTGATGCAGCGGCAGTTTGGCGGCAGTAAAGCGAAGGGGGGGCCCACCCCCCTTCACACAAAGGGTATTGACTCCGACAATTGCATTGGAAGAAAGATGATCTACGCCTACATGATGTGACCGATTTCGACAGGCAAGACATGCTACGATCCCCATGGCGAAATCGCATTTTCAGCTTTTGGATTGTGGGCGGGGAGGGCTGAAAGATGTCTCTTCATTCCAAAAAGTTCATTCAGAGCCTAGCGAGGGAAACGGGAGCTTCGCCAGAAGATGCCGAAGTGTTTGAGTTTGGCCTCATCCTCTTGATCAACGGTCTGATTGATATTGCCGTCATCTTCACTATCGCATATTGCTTGGGTTTCTTTCAGAATGTCGTCATAGCTTACACGGTAGCCGCCGTATTGAAATATTTCGCCGGAGGCACTCATGCCCGAACCATGTCCAACTGCCTGATCATCGGCACCGTTGCCTACACCAGCATAGGTCTTGTGTCGCAAGTCTTACCCGGGGATTCACCACTGATGCTCTCAGTATCATTTGGATTTGTCGCCGGATTGTCCCTGGTGAGTTTTCTTCGCTATGCCCCAAACAGCCCGCCGCAGAAGCCCGTTCGGTCCGTTCGCCATTATGGTCAGCTGCGTAGAGGTTCTTTGATTGTCCTGTCCATAATTTTGCTCGTAGGCGTGTCATGGTTGCTTCGACCTTTTGCTCCTGCAGAGCTCTTCTGGGCAGGATGTCTAGCCCTGGTCTGGCAGTCGTTCATTCTTCTGCCTTGTAGCAAGCGACTGTTCAATCTGATAGAGAGACACCTATGCTAGGTATGATTGGAGGTGTTGATATGAAGAGGATGTTCCATGGGATTGTGGCTTCACTTCTAACCCTTATAGCCCTTTCAAATGTGGCCAGTGCCAGCGCTTGGACTAACTATCAACCAGCTGCTCCGACAAAGCTCCGGTAGTCTACTAACACTGCAAGGCCAGGGACCTTATTAGCAGCCAAATACGGGGGGGAACGCAATGAATGGTGCAGTAGTCTATATCGCGACGTTGGTTGGAATCATTGAATCATCCATGTTTATGTTCTGTGGCTTTCGCTTGGTGGGTTTCGTGCCGACGACCAAATCACTCTTGGCAGCTGGCGCTGTGCACGCTGTATTGGTGAGGCTGTCAAGACACCTCTTTTATTCGGTTTGGGATGTTGTCTTCAGCGCCCATATTTTGGTGGCGCTTGCCTTGTTCTTCACCATAGGGTATTGGGGCTTTAGGTTATCAGCCTTTGTATCGCTTGCGGCAACAGTCCTGGGATTCATGATTCTACTTGTAGGCACCATGGGTGTCTTGCTTTTTATGCCCAACGTAACACCTCCCTTGAGCACGACGCAAGTACTCGGGTTCATCCTTCTTGAGCAATCCCCCCTGCTTGTTGCGACTGTGATCATCGCTCGGACAGGGTTTTCTATTGTTCCCAGGCGAGTAGCTGAAAGGCTTGGTGCTTCGGAGATCATAAGATGACCGATCAGCAGATGTCTTTTGCCGAATACGTTCGACGCAAGATCATCCAATTATGCACCCTAGTACTTGTTGTGTGTGTCGTATTTATCATCATTTTTGCACTTACGGCCACCAATCCTATGTACGTCCTCGAATTGGGAGAAATGCAATCTGTGCCCGCATCTTTCCGGGTCGTCTTAGCCGGTACGGCGGTCATAGGAGTGGTGGGCTTGGTCGTACTGGCCAAGAACCTGATGGATTTCATTGCAGCCTCAGATGAGTTCGTCGAGCTCGAGCGTCTTGCCACCTTGGGGAAGTTCTCTGCCTGGGCTGCACATCAGATTAGGAACCCGCTGGCCGTGATCAGGGCTCAAACCCAGATATTGGCCTTGAAGGGTCAGGGTGAATCAATGGGTCGTGCCTGCCAACTGCTGGTGCTTCAAACCGACAAGGTGGGCGACATCCTGTCTTTAATGATGACCCTATCTCAGCCCATATTGATCCATAGGGAGGTTGTGAGTCTCCAGGACCTTCTGTCCGATGCCATCGAGCCCTATCGACTGACCTATCCCCGCATTGACTTTGTACTGAACGGCTGCCAACATAATACGGTGTTGGGTCATCCTGGACTCTTAGAGGAGGCGTTCAAGAATCTGTTGACCAATGCTGTGGAGAATATTGACGGACAAGGAGCGGTAACCGTTGCTTGCTGCAGGAGTCATGCTGCAATCTGCATCACGATTATCGATTCAGGACCGGCAATCTCCGATCAGGCAGTCAGGGCCGCTTTTGAAATCGGCTTCACGACCAAGACATATGGAACCGGATTGGGACTTCCCATTGTCAAGACCATATTGACCGCTCACGGAGGCTCAATAAGGATTGATCGCGCAACCCACCAGCGCACCAGAGTGCACTTGGAGATCCCTGCTCTGGACCTATAGACCAAAGGCCCATTCCGTCGAAAGCAAGCAAGTTGAAGAGCATCCTCACCCATTTCATAATGCCTGCGAAGACTCTACGCATATGCATGCCACGGGCCCAATGAGGCGGCAAAGAGGGGTCATTACCTCGTTTCAGAGAACCTATTTCCTCCCATCATCACGCCCAACAGACGAAAACGGAGGTCGAGGTCTTTCTACGAGCGGTTGAAACACGGAAGGGTTTTTCAGGCTAGTCGGAGAACTACATGGGTTGGAAAACTCTTGTGGGGGGTAGAATGGTTGCCTCCTCATCTTGAAAGGAGACGCGCACATGAATGCTCAGTTCGAGAAGGTATTCTCACCGTTCAAACTAAAGCACCTCCAGTTGCCCAACCGCATTGTGCTGCCCCCTATGGCCATATACGTTCCGGGCTCAAAGGGCTTTGTCACCAAGAAACTCGTTGATTACTACGAGGCGAGAGCTAAGGGAGGAGTAGGATATATCATCGTCAACGCCACCGTGGTATCCTCTCCCAGTGGTAGTTCCCATCCTAACCAAACCGCCATCACTGACGACAAGTTCATTCCGGGCATGAAGCAGCTAACCGACGCCATCCACAAGCATGGGATTGGTTGCTCGCTGCAGTTCCATCACGCGGGACGTCAACGTTTCGGTATGGTAGCAGGAGGGGAGACCATGAGTCCGTCAGGGATCCCAGATCCAGTACGTAAGGACGCCACTCGTGCTATGACAATCCCAGAGATTCACGCACTGATTGAAGAGTACGGTGATGCCGCCCGTAGAGCCAAAGAGGCAGGTTTTGATGGCATAGAGATTCATTGTGCCCACGGCTATCTCCTGGCAGGCTTTCTCTCGCCGTTCCAAAACCAACGTGATGATGAATACGGCGGGGATGTATGGCGCCGAACGCGTATCGTCCGGGAGATTCTGCAGCGTTGCCGGGACAAGGCTGGAGATGACATGCTTCTCGGCGTCCGCATCAATGGGCACGATTACGTCAATGGTGGCAATACGTTGGAAGATGCCAAGGAAATTGCCAAGATACTGGTGGACTCCGGTGCTGAGGTCATCCACGTATCGGCCGGTATGGCTCCCAGCGGCCATTATAGCTTCTTGCCTGCACATATCCCACAAGGACAGAATGTCTACCTCGCCGAGGGAGTCAAAGAGGCGGTGGGAGCAGACGTCCCGGTGATTGCAGTCGGAGCCATTGAAGACATTGCTTATGCGGAAGAGGTCCTCCAGCGGGGTACTGTAGACCTGGTAGCTATCGGTCGCCCGCTCTTTGCCGATCCGGAGATGGTAAACAAAGCCAAGGAGGGTCGGCTGAAGGAGATCCGTCCTTGTCTGCGCTGCTCCAAGAGTGCTGCGGTGTGGCCAGAGGACATGCGCTGTACCGTCAATGCGGCGATAGGTCGGGAGGTCGAGTTTGAGGATGGGTTGATTCCAGTCGAAAATCCCAAGGATGTCCTGGTTGTGGGGGCTGGTCCCGGAGGACTGGAGGCGGCTCGGATTGCGGCCATCCGTGGTCATAAGGTAACGGTGGTGGATGCTGGCAATGAGATAGGCGGCAAGATCCACTTGGCCAAACTCCCGCCCAAGAAGGATCGCCTCATGGAGAAGTGGGTTCAGTATTACAGAGATGAAGTCGAGAGGCTGGGCATCGGAGTGGAACTCAACAAGGAAATGAGTGCAGATGAGGTCATAGAACGCCAGGCCGATGTGGTCATCATCGCCACTGGCGGTAAGCCTTTGTTCCCGCGCAACATCAAGGGTGTTGATTTGCCCGAGGTAGTATCGGCCGATGATGTGCTTTGGGGCAAGGTGGATCTTGGGAAGCGTATTGCCATTATCGGCGGCAGTTCGCTAGGAGTGGAAACGGCCGAGTACATTCTAGAGGAACCCGATCGTTCAGTTGTCGTCATAGAAATGCTACACGACATTCTGCTGGACATTAGTCACGATTCTCATGTCGCAATGCTCGATAGTATGGTGGACAAGGATTGGAAGTACATTCCCGAAACTATGGTGACCGCCATCGAGAAGAAGAACGGAAAGATGACTCTTCGCGTCATGCGCCGCGGTTTGGAGAGCGCTTTGGAAGAGTTTGACACGGTGGTCATGGCGGCAGGCGTCATTCCCAACAACCAGCTGGGCCAGGAGCTTCAAGGAAGGCACAGCAATGTTCATCTCATTGGCGACTGTGAAGCGCCGGGTGATTTCCGCAAGGCGGTCCACGATGGTGCCAACATAGCCATGAACATCTAGTTTTCGGCCTAATGCGATGAGCCCGGGGATGCCCCGGGCTTTTTTCTTGGCTCATTTTTGTTTCCCATGAGAGAAGCGGTTCTTATTTTCGCAACAGCACCATCTTCTAGAGTGAGAAGAACATTGGGCACGGGAAGGGGGTGATACCCGTGATGGAAACCATCATCGGTGATTTCTTTGAGGAGCATTTGGTATTCATTTTCGCCGTATTCATTGCGTGTGAATTTGTCAAGGGACTGGCGAGAGTGTTGTGGGGAAGAGAATTCAAGATGGGCGTGATTCTTACCGGCTTTGTCGTGGCGTTTGTCTTGGCCACGGCATTCGACCGTTCCTTCTTGCCGTCGCCCGACCCCGCCAACGTGCCTACGCATCTTCTAGGCATTGCTCAGTGGATCGGGCCTGTCCTAACCGCCCTTCTGTGGGCAGGTGCTGCCACGGGGCTCTATGAGTGGGCCAAGAATCTTCTGCCGTTCTTTCATCAGTACCAACAGTGGACGAAGCAACAGGCCTATCGCACCTAGGGACGAGTAGGTGAAGATTGCCTAGCGTCGGGTCGTAACGGGCTATGAATCTTGTACTGACAATGAGCAAAAAAAAGAAGACGGTGAAACCGCCTTCAATCATCAGGCCCGCTGAGTATTTTATTGTTAAACTGGTTTTCTGGATGGTCATGGTTTATGCGCAATACCTTAATCGACGTGCCGTCGATTTCCATAACATCCCTTAGCAGACGATTCGAGTCCAGCAATTGCTGCAAAGCATGTCGAGTTATGCTGCGCGGCAAAGCACGATAGTGCTTCATGGTCGAGGAGAACGTTATGATCTTTCCTTGTTCTTCTCCCACCGTCATGAATTGGAGCAGTTTATTGAGAGTTGCCGGTTCCAAGCTTAGAGGGATAGCGGAGAGTTCTTCCACATGACTGGCTGCTGTGCGCAGTTGGTGATTAATGCCTCCATCGACACCCATGACGATAACTCTCTTGTTATGCCGAATACGCAGACGTGCAACAACGCCGCTGAAGTGGCCGTCTCCGGCTGCCACAACATAGGTATCAATATCAGGATAATCAAATAGAACCTGATAAATATCATCTAGCATGGCAAAATCGGTAAACTGTTTCCATCCGTCTTCTCGCTTCTGAGAAGGGACATCAACGACATCGAGGGTAGCGGCTCGCAGCTCTTCACGCAGGTCCGCCACGATGGGTTCGCGAAAATCGCCAAAGCACTTAGCATGCACCACCTGCCCATAACGGGCGGCGGCGGTAACCAGATCTTCCGGGACAATTTGACAACCCCGGTTGCGCAATCCCTTTGCCAGGTTTTCAATATCCACAAACAGTGCAACTTTAGCACACTTGGGTTCCATGGATCACCTGCTTTCCAGTGGGCCTGATTCATTTTTCAATGTTCCTACCGCTATTATATACATTCAGAGGCTAGCGGTAAAGGCAATGACTTTTTGCTATGTCTGTCAAGTAGATGTGGGTCGAGAAACCACTTCCCCAGTTTCTTGGTGATTTTTAGCTGACAGGCATGCCTCCCTCGTCCAGCCTTCGCATCATGCGAGACAGCCCTCCCGAGCCGCTGCGGCCCATCTCACGTACGGGCATGTGGCCTCGTTGGGGTCCCATGGCATAGTCAACGGCCCCTTTCACTAAGCGCCCCACCCCAGCTTGTATCCGCGCCTCTTCCAAGTGGTCATGGAGCCTGTCCACCTGCTCGGCATAGTGCGCTAACGTCCCCTCTAGGCGTTGCATCAAACTGTCGAGCATCCGTTCCACCCCTTCGATGCACCAACTCTGACCCCGGTTCTTCAGCCGGTAGGCCAACCGTTTTACCATGCTTTCTGCGGCGCCCACGCCGCCGAAGCCTTCGATCGCATGCCCCTGTTCCTGCATCCGGACCCGGTAGTCCCGAAACGACTCCGGATTCCCCCGGATGTCCCGGGCTAAGTCCTCCAGGGCTTCCCGTCGGGTGTCAACGAGTTCCTCGGCCGCCGCGTGCCGAAGAATCCTTTCCAACTTCTGTGGCTGGTTCTGGGCATACGCTCGTAAGGCGGCCGCGCGCTGCTCCGGGTTGCGAAGGTGGGTTCGCACCTCGCGTTTCACATGAAAGGCATCGGCTTGGTAGATCGCACG
>SLSY01000254.1 GCA_007130145.1 Bacillota bacterium | reverse complement strand
GGATTGCTTCATCCCTCATCACCTCATTCCCTGATGATTGTCTTCATCTGACGTCTCGTCTACACATCTGTTTGG
The DNA here is from genome assembly GCA_007130145.1 of Bacillota bacterium. Lineage (GTDB taxonomy): Bacteria > Bacillota > Sulfobacillia > UBA8153 > UBA8153 > SLSY01. The sequence goes on along the minus strand of SLSY01000254.1, from coordinate 6,048 downwards.
TTCTTCTTACCAAGCCCCGTAACCTTCACTTGAAACTCCATGCACAGCAAGGATAGGACCCCATCAAGTTCACCGGGATCAACACCACCCCGACCGATGTTAGCGCCCCGTGCCTCCGTGAGTCCAAAAGCCGGTAGGCCCGTACGATGCTCAGCCAAACACCTGAACGTGTTTGCTTGCCCCAGACTCATGCTCCTTGACTGTTCTTGCTTTATACATTACTTCCATCTGGGAGGAGAGGGCCAACTACGAAGCTGGCTTCACCTATCACCAGGGCATACCGGATGGTCCTGCGTTCCCCGGGAGCAAGGATCAGTTGAGGCCAGCCAGCAAACGCTGCCATCTACTTTATCGTTGACTGTGGTCCCATTTGATCAGACTATCACGACTTGGCAGCGGCAGGAGAAAGCCTTTCGCCTCATGCGCACTAAGGTCACCGGCCCGCATACGGCATGGATGCACGGCGCAGCGCCTGGATACGGAGTGTTGCCGTGCCCCGGTTGACACCGGCTGTGCGCCAAGTGCCCCATAACTAACGGTTGCGCCGCGCGATGGTGAATCACCTGGCCGTTCAACGCACGGAAGGACGCTAGCACCATGAGTAAAGTATTTGTGGGGATTTGGCAAAAAAGGGAGGATGAGAAGCCATTGATCCCGCAAGGTACGTTTTGACACAAACAACCGAAGGGAGGCTTCTTGCCATGAGCAAGCTTCTGGGTCCGTTGAATGTTTCCTTCGAGAAATTCTAGAGCTATTGCTTTCACCAAGTGCAGGAGTATTTCGCGCACATGCTGGCGACCCCGTATTGCCCACCCCCCGCTGTGATGCTATAATCTGAGCGACACACACTTTTGGGCCCTGGGCCTCTTGAAGGGAAAAAGGAATGTCTCGACTTTCTCGCTGGACACAGGGCCTCTGGGTTCGCATGCGTGCCCGCGTGCTTCCCGGTGACGGTCTTAGCCCAGTAATTCGTCAGAACATGGCCGTCAATATCTATCATGGCATGATGACGGTTCTATCGGCCAATCTCATTACGCCTTTTCTGGGTATTTTTGCGGTGCGCATTGGTGCCTCCAATGTGCAGGTGGCCATGTTATCATCTCTGCCCGCTCTCATGAGTCTGATAGCTATGATCCCAGGGGCACGCTTTCTGGATGGACGGCGCGATCAGAAGAGACTGACCACCATATTCCTCTTGGCTCACCGCCTATTCTACCTATTTATTGCCACCATACCGTTTTTTCGCGCCGAACGGCAGGCGGCAATGTTGGTAGGGGCTGTGGCTCTAATGAACCTCCCCGGTGCGGTCGGGCTTATTGGCTGGCAGACCCTGGTCTCGCGGGCCATCCCGCCCCGGCAGCGAGCGATTGCCTTTGCCACGCGCAGTCGTTTGATGAACCTAACCGGCACCATCACCGTTCTCATCGCCGGATGGAGCATTGACTTGATGAGGCAGCCGCTGGGATATCAGGTCGTGTTCACTCTGGCCTTTCTCTTTGCCCTGGGCGAACTGCGCATGTTGAGCCGGCTGAACACGGAAGACACCAGCTTGGGCACCTCTTTGGTTCCCGACATGCAGGCATCTGCCCCGCCTCTGCGAAGCCACACTCGCTTCATTCGTTTCACTCTAGCGACCATGTTTTTCTACCTGGGCTGGCAGATCCCGTGGCCGCTGTTCACCCTCTATCAGGTGCAAGTGCTGGGAGCCAGTAATACCTGGATCAGCCTGTTGAGCCTGACCAGCACCGGTGGATCTTTGCTGGGCTTTGGCTTTTGGGCTGCCCAGGCCAACCGCCACGGACATCTCTGGGCCCTGAAAACCTCCAGCCTGGGTATGTTTCTGGTGCCTGTAGTGTACGCGATCTCTAAGGACCTTCCAACCCTGGCCTTGTTCAATCTCTTGACCGGTACCATCTTCTCAGGGGTCAACCTCTCGATGTTCAACTGCCTTTTGGAGGTCACTCCGGAGGAGGCCAAGGCCACCTACATCGCCTACTACACCTCAGCGGTGAATCTGGTGAGCGTCGGCGCCCCCTTCTTGGGGGTCATGCTATTGGGTCACATGTCCTTTCAGTCCGCATTCTTGGTGGCGGCTGTCTTGCGCATGCTTGGCAGCTTGGTCTATCATTATGTGTATCGGCTTGAGCAACGAGCAGATGTCACGAGCACAGCGGGTATCCAGATCAGCGGCTGATAGAGCTGGCAGGAGGAAGGAACGTTTATGTTTTCACCAACGGTACTTCGCACGGGACCGTATGCGAAAAGGGCCTTGAACGATGTCTTGCCTCCATTTCCTGCTGATGTGGACGGTCAGTTTCGCGCCCGAAATCTTACCGAATCCTGGGGCTTTTCACTGACCCGGGAGGCAGGCGCACCGCGACGCCCGCTTCTGCCGGCGGACCCAACACCATCGCATGCGCTGATGACCCGTGCCTACCAGGAAGATAGATGCGTCGGTTACATTACGTATTCTTGGGAAAGGCCACCTCACCTCGTTTGCATCCATCAGCTTCGTGCTGTACCCACCACGACGGCAAAGGTGGGACTCCTGCTCTTGGAGCAAGCCCAACGCTACGCTCGAGAGCTAGCGGCCCGGGGCACTTACATGAAGCCATTCACGCGCCACACGGGGATCATTGATCTTTTGGCAAAATCAGGATATCAGCTGTGGAGCATCGAGCAGGGCATGGATCCGGAGCGATCCTCTGTGCAAATGGGAAGGCCCAACCCAGAGGCCATTCCCACCGTGCGCCTCTGCCACCAGTTGCTCACAGCATACGGCTTGGCTGCGGGCATCATTCATCACAGCATCCTCACAGAAACGGTGGCATCGCTTCTGGCTGAGGGTCTGCAAACAGCGGGGGTCACGCTGGACACCCGAGCCGTTAGCGCCGGTGCTCTTCTCCATGATATCGGCAAGGCCCGGGATCCGGCGCACCATCATACCGCCTCCCGCCAGATTGTGGAGCAAGAGGGCTATCCCCTGCTCGGATCCATAGTAGAACGGCACCTGACCACGCTGATACTCACGTGTGAGGCCCCGGTAACCTGGGAAGAGAAACTGGTCTGCTATGCCGATAAGGTCTGCACCTACCAGGTGGTCAGTCTGTCGGAACGCTTCGGGGATTTATGCCAACGCTACCAGGAGAAGGCCCGCCCCATACGCCGCGCTCTTGCCCCGTTTCTCCGCCTGGAGGAGGAAATCTACTCCTACCTCGCATGGCCGCCGCACCAGCTGGCGCAGAAGATAAGAGAAGGCCTCGCTCAGGTGCCCGCACGATCCAACTTGGGCCCGACTAGATGAGCAAAAGTAGCGCCGCTGCTCCCACTAAGACGACCAGAGTCGGCAAAGCCTTGCGCGCAACCTGCAGCTGATCCACTCCGAAGAATTCGCAACTGAGCACCAGACACAAGTGCAAAGGGGAAATCACGTAGGCGGACAAAGAAGAGATGTAGATGAATACGACGTAGCGGTCCAAGACAGCCGCTGGCACCAGGCCCACAAACAAAGGCAGCGACATACCCACCGCAGCTAAGGTAGACCCCGAGGTCAGCCCCAAGGCCAGTGGTACCAAGAATGCGGCCAAGGGCAGCGGTATGTTGTAACTGGTAATGACTTGGGCCACACTCTCCGTGACGCCCGTCTCCACTAGTATGATCTGAAAGACCATCACACCCAGTGACGCCAAGCCCAAAATGAAGTCAGGACGCTTGGCCAGCTGGCCATAGGCGTGGCGAAGCACTCCGTTCAAATCCAGACCTCTTGCTCCGTAAAGCGAAGCCACCAGCAAGGCAACAGCAACGGTGCTGATGAAGTCAAATCGCAAGATGCCCCGCCCTACCGCCACCACCAGGATGGGCAATGCGGAATAGATGAGGCGGCGCGCGGCGAGAAAGCGATGACCCGATGAGGGTTGAATGGATTTGGTGACACGTACACACGTCTTGTAGGCCGTCACCCAAGCCAGAACGGCCGGACCCAAGCCCAGTAAGAAGAGGCGGAACAGGGGTACTCCGCTGACCGTCTCAATCATGGCATACATCGGATGCACCATATAGACAAAGTACCAAAGATGCCGAAAGAGGATGTTGCAGGTGGTTTTCTCGACCGCGGTCATGCCCAGCTCGTCACCCAATTCATCAACCATGGAAGCTGACATGATGGCACCGCCTGGTATGGTCAACATGCTCAAGAGAGCGGGGATGCCGGTCATGAGCACCGTAGGTCGGCCGATCAACGCCCGCGCATCATCCAAGAGATTGGTGAAGGCGCCACTTTTGCTCATCACCATGCCCATATGAGCAATCCCCAGCACCACCAGGACCAGAGATACCGTCGCGGGTTCGCGCATGGCTCGCACCATCACCGTCAGGCTGGCTTCAACGCCAAACCCCATGGTCAAAAGCAACACCAAAGACCCCAACAACAAACCGGCCCCCAGAGGCAGGCCATGGCGACTTCCGTAGACAATAGCGGCCAAGACAATGACTAGATATATGGGTCCATACATGCGAAAACTCCTATTGCTCGGTGATCTTAACGCGGCGGAGGCTGTACATCACCTGTTACCAGCGCTTCTAGCGTCTCCACATACAGTTTGTGCTCCACCGCCAGGACCCGCTGGGCCAGCGTTTCCACGGTATCCTCAGGACAAACGGGGACCTGGCGCTGCGCCAAAATCGGCCCCTGATCATATTCACCGGTCACCAGGTGAATGGTCGCCCCTGATACCCGGTCTCCACTAGCTAGCACCGCTTGGTGTACCCTGTCACCATACATACCCTGTCCCCCATGGCGTGGCAGCAAGGAGGGGTGGACGTTAACAAGCCTCCCCCGGTAATGAGCGAGAACACGAGGGCCCAGTTTCTTCATGTAACCGGCCAACACCACCCACCGGCAGTCGTGCTCGCGTAAAGCATCACACATAGCCCGGTCCAGCAGGTCCGCATCGGGATGAGTCTGACGGCTCAAATGAAGGGCAGGGACTCCCGCTCGCCGGGCCCGTTGCAGCGCACCCGAGCGCGAATTGTTGCTGATGACCATGCCCACTCTTGCGGACAACCGGCCCTGCCACGACGCATCCAGGATCGCTTGCAGATTGCTCCCTTTCCCGGAAGCAAGCACGCCCAAGATCACTACGTCTCACCTCTTCGCCCAGCATGCTCAGAGCCAGACCCAAGGTCCGACCCCAGATACTAGATTGGGTTTCGCCCTCAGGGCAGCTTCTTCCAGGCTTCCACCAGGCGTACCATTCGCTGCAATGCAACATCTACCTGTCTTGCGGCTTCATCCGCATCGGCTAGATTTGGATCGGCAAAACCCCAAATACCATCAGCACTAAACTCATGACTGTTATTCAAATACAGTTCAGCCAGCCGGTTGATGAAACCCGGCTCCAATCCGTCTTCCTTCAGTTGCTGCAGTTGCTGGGGCAGTTTCATGCTGGGCTTCCAATCCTCAACCCGCTCCATCTCCACCAGCTCGGGGAACGCGGCCAGAGCAAAGCTGGTTTCGCTTGTTCCTGAGTGAAAGTCCATCAGATCCAATTCTTCCCCGGTTTCGTTTTCAGATGGAGGTGTCTCAAAGAAAGGCACATTCATTACCTGCACGTCAAACCGGCGACGTGCCAAACGCTCTGCAGCGGCCACCACTTCCCGGTTCCCACCATGAAAGTTGAGCATGAGAATGCGGCTGACTCCATGGTGGACCAGGCTTTCGATGGTGTCAATCAGCACCGCCAACAGTGTGTCGTGTTGGAAAGTGATGGTACCGGCAAATCCCATGTGGTGGGGCGAATAGCCTGGCCAGCAAGGCTGCACCACCAGTGCGCCCGTGGCTTTGGCCAACCGCTGGGAGATGAAAAGAGCACTCAATGAATCGGTTCCCAAGGGCAGGTGAGGTCCATGTTGCTCAATAGAACCCACAGCCACAATAACAAGGGGATTGTCTCTTTCCAGCCATGCTTGGAAACCACTTCTGGTGAGCTCGTGCAGCATAACTTTTTCCTGCGTCAAACAGCGTCCCTCCTTCTGAGCTGTATCGCATAG
>SLSY01000102.1 GCA_007130145.1 Bacillota bacterium | reverse complement strand
TCGATGATCCATTGGCCATATGCGCTCTCAAGCGCTTTGTTGCCGATTATGAGAACGCCAACCCTGAAAGCGGTTCGTTGAGCAAACCGGAACAGACGCGGGAGGAGAAAGTGGCCATTATCGGTTCGGGACCGGCGGGTCTCACCGCTGCTCATTTCCTGGCTCTGGCCGGTTTCCCTGTAACGATCTTTGAAGCATTGCCGGTGGCCGGCGGCATGCTGGCAGTGGGAATCCCCGATTATCGGTTGCCTCCTGACGTGCTGAACACCGAGATCGAGGCCATCAAGAATCTGGGCGTGGAGATCCGTACCAATACTGCATTGGGCCGGGACTTTACCTTTGAAGACCTGGAGACGGAGGGTTATCGCAGTGTGTTCCTGGCTTTGGGGGCTCACCAGGATATGAAATTGTCCCTGGCTGGTGAAGATGCCCAAGGGATTCTGAGCGGGGTTGATTTCTTACGCGACGCGAACCTGTACCAACCGCCCCAGCTGGGCGAGAAAGTGGTCGTGGTAGGGGGCGGCAACGTGGCCATCGATGCGGCGCGGAGCGCGCTCAGATTGGGAGGCCGCGAGGTTACCGTGCTCTACCGGCGCACCCGAAAAGAGATGCCCGCGGCTGAGCACGAAATCGAAGCCGCATTGGCTGAAGGTGTTAAGATCGAGTATTTGTCGGCACCGAGCGAACTGTTCGTGGAGGACGGCCGCCTTCAGGCGGTTGTCTGCCAGCGCATGGAGCTGGGGAGTCCCGATGCTTCGGGACGCCGGCGGCCTGTTCCCATCGAGGGTGATCAGTATCGTTTGCAGGCCGATAACCTGATTGTGGCCATCGGTCAAAACCCCGACACGGGCTTTTTGGGCGAAACCCACAGTGATCTGGTGGACCGGTGGGGACGCCTGGTGTCGGATGAAGTGACGCTGGCAACGCCCCGCGCGGGCATATTTTCTGGCGGTGATGCCGTGACCGGGCCTGACACCGTGATCTGGGCCGTGGCGGCTGGGCGCCGCGTGGCTCGCTCCATTGAGCGTTATCTTAACGGTGAAGAGTTGGTCAAACCAGGGGAGGACGAAGATCTACCTCTGGTGGTGGGTGAAGTACCCCGAGATCGGGAGCGCCAAGCTCGCCCGCCCATGCCGGAACTGGATGCCAAGGAGAGGGTTCAAGGCTTCTTTGAGGTCGAACAGGGCTTGGATGAGAAGGCGGCTCAGGCTGAAGCGATGCGCTGCCTGGATTGCGGGATCTGTGCTGAGTGCTTAGAGTGTGAGAGAGCATGCCAGGCTGAGGCCATCCGCCATGATATGTTCGAAGTGGAACGCGAGGTTGAGGTGGGATCGGTCATTCTCACGCCGGGTTTTGACACGACACCAGTGGAGCAACTCAATGCCTATGGGTATGACCGCTTTCCCAACGTGGTGACCAGTGTGGAATTCGAGCGCATTCTTTCGGCATCGGGTCCCTTTGGAGGCCATGTGGCCCGGCCTTCTGATGGCCAGACTCCGCGCCGCATTGCCTTCATTCAGTGTGTGGGGTCTCGTGATGTGAAGAACGGGGCGGGCTACTGCTCCTCGGTATGCTGTATGTATGCCATTAAGGAAGCGGTGATCGCCAAGGAACATGCCACCGAGCCGCTCGATATCACCATCTTCTATATGGATATACGCGCCTATGGCAAGGACTTTGAGCAGTATTACCTCAGAGCCAAAAATGAGCAAGGTGTGGTGTTCAAGCGCGGCAAGGTCTTTGGCGTGAAGGAGGGCTCTCAGGAGGGTTCTCTGGTGCTCAGTTATGCTGATGAACACGATGGGGTCGATCATGAAGAATTCGATCTGGTCGTATTGTCAGTTGGACTTGCGCCCCAAAAGGATCTGGTCGCGTTGGCCAATAAGACGGGGATGCTCTTGGACGAGAGCGGATATCTTGTCTCGGCATCATCTAACCCGGTATCCACATCCTGGCAGGGAGTGTTCGCTGCCGGAGCGGCGAAGTCGCCCAAGGATATCCCGGAAACGGTGGTAGAATCGAGCGCTGCTGCTGCTGCCGCAGCTCAGGTTCTCAGTCCGGCACGTTGGTCCATGATTCGCCACAAGGAATACCCGCCTGAGCGCACAGTGCTCCACCAGCGCCCACGGGTCGGCGTCTTCGTCTGTCAGTGCGGCATCAATATTGGCGGGGTGGTGCGAGTGCCCGACGTTGCTGAGTATGCTCGCACGTTGCCCTATGTGGTGCATGTGGAGGATAACCTTTACACTTGTTCGCAGGATACACAGGATCGCATGAAAGAACTCATCGAAGAGCACGATCTCAATCGTATTGTGGTAGCCTCCTGTTCCCCAAGAACACACGAGGCCCTGTTTCAGCAAACCATACGGGAAGGGGGACTGAACCCTTACCTGTTTGAGATGGCCAATATCCGTGATCAGTGCTCCTGGGTGCACATGCACGAGCCCGGACCCGCCACCGATAAAGCCAAGGACTTGGTGCGCATGGCTGTGGCCAAGGCATGCCTCTTGGAACCGTTGTATCGCAGCCAGGTGCCGGTTACACAGAAGGCTCTGGTCATCGGAGGCGGAGTTGCTGGCCTCACCGCCGCGTTGGGTTTTGCCCAGCAAGGATTCCCCTGTCACTTGGTAGAGAAGGGTGATTCGCTGGGTGGCCGGTTGCGCCAGCTGGGGAGCACCTTGGAGGGAGAGGATCTCCGATCGCTGCTTTCTGACTTGGAGAAACAGGTCTTGGACCATCCTCTCATTGATGTGTATCTTCGGGCGAACATTGAGAGCATCGATGGATATGTGGGCAATTTCACCACTCGCGTTGTCCAGGACGATACCACAAAAGATCTGGAACACGGTGCAATCGTCGTCGCTATTGGCGGTGAGGAAGCCAGCACCACAGAGTATCTCTTGGGCCAGGATGGACGTGTTTTCACCAGCAGTCAGTTTGAACGTCAGTTACAGGGATGGGAAGCGAAAGGCCAGACGGTGGTCATGATCGGATGCGCTGGCTCGCGCGAGGAAGGTCAGCTCTACTGCAGCCGGGTATGCTGCCAGCAGATGGTCAAGAACGCCCTGTCTATCAAGGAAGCCGATCCCACCAGCGAGGTATTCATCCTCTACCGGGATATTCGCACGTATGGTCTCAAGGAGAACGCCTATCGGCGCGCCCGGGAGGCGGGGGTAACCTTCTTGCGTTATGACGAAGATCATAAACCGCAGCTGGAGAGTGGCCCTGAGAAGCTAGAGGTCGTCGTATACGATGGGGTTCTGGGTGCCAACGTGGTAATTGACGCCGATGCTGTCGTTTTGGCCACGGGGGTCAAGGCTCCTGGGGATGGCCGTCACATAGCGCAACTGCTCAAGATCCCGCTGAATCAGGAAGGATTCTTCCTGGAGGCTCACGCCAAACTTCGTCCGGTGGATTTCTCCACCGACGGGGTGTTTGTGGCGGGGTTGGCCCATGGTCCTAAGACGATTGCCGAGAGCATCGCCCAGGCCCAGGCCGCCGTGAGCAGGGCTGTAACCATCATCAGCAAGGATGAGATAGAGGCAGGCGGCCCGGTGGCCCAAGTCGATCCCAGACTGTGCAGTGCCTGTGGAGCCTGTGAGGAAGTTTGTCAGTTCCAGGCCATCAAGGTCAATGCCGAAAAGGGCGAGGCTCAAGTCGAAGCAGCAGTCTGCAAAGGGTGTGGTTCCTGTGCGGCCACCTGCCGGTGCGGGGCTATCACTCTCAAAGGGTTCACAGATGAACAGATACTGGCGGAGGTGGTGGCACTGACATGAAGGCACCAGCGGTCAAAACGGAATGGGAACCGAAGATAGTGGCCTTTCTTTGCCACTGGTGTTCTTACGCGGGAGCGGATTTGGCAGGGATATCGCGCTTGCAGTACCCGGCCAATGTCCGGGTCATTCGAGTACCGTGCACCGGTGCGGTGAATCCCTTCTACATTCTCAAAGCCCTAACCCAGGGGGCAGATGGGGTCTTGGTGTCAGGATGCCATCCGGGGGATTGTCACTACCTGGCGGGCAATTACGTGGCCCGACGCCGGTTTGCCCTGCTTGCTAATCTACTTGACTTCGTGGGCATTGAGAAGGGCCGCCTGCAGTTTTCCTGGGTGTCTGCGGCCGAAGGCCAGAAATTTTCCGATGTCATGCGTGAAGTGACCGAAACGGTTCAGGCTTTGGGCCCGAATCAGCGCCTGGTCCAGAAAGCGAGGCGAGCGTGATGGTGCAGGAACAACTACGCAAGGAGGCAGCCCGGCTTCTTCGGGAGGGCGAAGTCGATGTTTTCATTGGCTATGCCCGTGGGAGCCTGCCTGCCCAGAGCACCGTAGTCTTTGCCCGCTCCAGTGAAGACGCGCAAGAATTGGTGTTTGACCCGACTTGTCACCCCAATCTGGCCGTCTATTTGCCCCGCTTCAAGAAGGAGCGGGTGGGCGTTGTCGTGAAGGCCTGTGACGCCAGAGCTCTGGTAGAACTGATCAGGGAGCGCCAGGTAGATCCCGATAAGGTGTTGGCCATTGGGGTGGAATGTCCCGGGGTCATTGACCGTGATAGATGGGAAGAGGGAATGTCCCTGGATGATGGTGAGTGGAAAGAGGCTTTGGCGGTGGCGTGTGAACACTGCCGCCTCCCCGCTGTCGATCTGTTCCACTGCTGGCTGGGGGAGAAGAAGGTTGCGGTCGAAGAGGCAGACGCTCAGGTCTCCTCTTCCCCTATAGATGAGGATAGTGAAGAACGCTACCGGTGGTTTAGCGCCGAAATGGAGAAATGCATTCGCTGCTATGCGTGCCGGCAAGCCTGTCCGGCCTGCTATTGCCCCGAGTGTTTCACCGATCGTAGCCATCCTGACTGGGTGAGTCCCGTCCATGAACCACCCGAAGCCATGCTCTTTCACCTGGTGAGGACACTGCATCTGGCCGGACGCTGCACTGACTGCGGGGCATGTGCTCGTGCCTGTCCGCAGAATATCAATCTCCTGGCGCTGCACCGGCGTATGGAAGCCGAAGCGGTCCGTCGCTTTGGCTACCTGTCGGGCCAGGATCCTGATGCCCCCAGTTTGCTGGGGAGTTTTTCCAAGGACGATTCTGATGACTTCATCAAGTAAGGAGGGAAGGCAATGGCCAGATTTCTAGCAAGGTCGGCCCTTGACGAGGTGCTCGCTCGCCTGGCCCGGTCCTATCACCTCCACTGGCCCGGAAAGCTGAGGGGCAAGACCGGTTATATACCGTGGCAAGCAGGCCAAGAATCAATGCTGGATCATAATCCTGACGCAACGGTGAAAGAACTCTTTCTACCACGCACGGAAGTTCTCATGGAGTTTGACGACGGTCAAGAGAAGACATCTCGCCCGTTGGCGGTGTTTGGAGTGCGCCCGTGTGATGCTCGTGCCGTGCATCTGTTGGACCGGGTGTTTGTGGAACAGCCACCGGTGGATGGGCCGTATCAGGAGAGACGCCAAGGCGCCCTTTTCATTGGGATGGCTTGTCCACAACCACAGATGACCTGCTTTTGCTCTACGGTAGGAGGAGGCCCCTTTGACACTGTGGGGCTCGACGTGCTGCTTACGCCGGTGGACGAGGGATGGGTGGCCGAAGCGGCTAGCACAGCCGGGGAAGAGTATTTGGAGCAAGAAGCGTGGCCAGAGGCAACAAAAGAGCAACAGGCCCAAGCGCGTGCCGAGAAGGATCAAGCCCGGGCTGTGGCCGAAGAGGTAGAGTTGGAGGGTTTGGCCAAGAAACTCGAAGCGAGTTTTGAGGCCCCCGTGTGGGAGCGCTTGCACGAGAAGTGCCTGGGCTGTGCAGTGTGTACCTATTACTGCCCAACGTGTCACTGCTTTGATGTGACAGATACCGATAAGGCGCGCTTGCGCACCTGGGACTCCTGCATGTTTCCCCTGTTCACGTTGCACACATCCGGTCATAATCCCCGTTTGTCCGGGAAGGAACGGATGCGACAGCGGGTGATGCATAAGTTTTGCTACTTCCCCTTGCGCTTGGAAGATCATGCTTGTGTTGGCTGTGGTCGGTGCATCGAGTTGTGCCCGGTGAACCTGGATATTCGTCAAGTACTGGCTGAGTTAGGGGGATGTCTGTGAGCAATCCTTATGTTCCCAAGAGCGCGCGCATAGAGGAGATCATCACCGAAACTGCTGTCAATGATGTCAAGACCTTTCGCATGGTCTTCACAGAATCCGAAGACCGGGAGTCCTTTCGGTATGAGCCGGGTCAGTTTGCCGAGCTCTCTTTGCCGGGGGTGGGAGAGGCCCCTATTTCCATCACCTCTTCGCCTACCCAGGAAGGATACCTGGAGTTTTCCATCAAGAAGGCTGGAAAACTTACCACGGCATTGCACCATGCTGAAGTTGGGCAGGAGGTCGGGATTCGGGGCCCCTATGGCAACGTATTTCCCGTGGATAGCTTAGAGGGTAAGGATCTGCAATTCATCGCCGGCGGTATTGGGCTGGCGCCCTTGCGTTCGCTGTTTAACTACTGCATTGATCCCAAGAACCGGCAGCGGTTTGGTTCCATTGTCATGATATATGGTGCTCGCAGTCCCGGTGATCTGGTGTTCAAGTGGGAACTGGAGAAATGGGCCGAGGCCGAGGATCTTGCGCTCTACGTGACGGTCGATCGTGGCGATGAACAGTGGGATGGTCGAGTGGGTTTCGTGCCTGCCATCCTGATGGATGTCAGTCCCTCTCCCAACAATGCGGTGGCCATCACTTGTGGCCCGCCCATCATGATTAAGTTTGTCATACAAAGCCTAGAGGAACTTGGCTTTACGCCAGAGCAAATCGTTACCACGCTCGAGATGCGCATGAAATGCGGTATTGGTAAGTGTGGTCGCTGTAACATTGGTTCTCAGTATGTGTGTTTGGATGGACCTGTTTTCACCTATGCACAGCTCAAGGAAATGCCCCAGGAGTATTGAGGCGACAAGGAAGGTGAACCTGATGATCGTAGCGGAGCGCAAACCATTGGACGAGATTGTTCCCTTGCTCGGTGACTGCCAGAAGATCATGGTGGTCGGCTGCTCTGAGTGCGTTACTGTGTGTCAAGCCGGAGGCGAGAAAGAAGTGAATACGCTCGCAGCGTTGCTCAAGCTACGGGGCTTTGGGCAGGTGCTGACAGCGGTGCTCAATAGGCAATGTGATCCCGAATTTATTGTCGATTTGGATGCAGAGTTAGAAGGGGTCGACTGCATACTCTCCATGGGCTGTGGAGTGGGGGTGCAGTTTTTGGCAGAACGTTACTCCCATACATGGGTGCTTCCGGCTCTCAACACCAAGTTCGGCGGCGGCGCCCGCGAAGCGGGCGTCTGGGAAGAGCGCTGTGGCTTCTGTGGAGAGTGTATCCTGCATTTGACCGGAGGCATTTGCCCCATCATCCGTTGTTCCAAGAGTCTGCTCAACGGCCCCTGCGGTGGCTCACAGGAAGGCAACTGTGAAATAAGGGATGATGTCGAATGTGCGTGGCAGCTGATCTATGATCGTCTCGTGGCCTTGAACCGGTTGGATTTGCTGACCGAACCATTGCCACCCAAAGATTGGTCTACAGCGCGTGATGGCGGTCCACGGCGGGTGGAGCGTTCGGATGTAAAGGCGGTATAGGGGGTGGCTAGATGAAATCGGGAAGCAATTTGGAAAGAGTGTTCTTGAGCGGTCAGTTCGCATGCACAGCCGAAATCGGCCCTCCCAAAAGCACGTCGAGTCGTAGCATATCGCGACATGCTGCGGCACTTAAGGATTATGCGGATGCACTGAACCTAACCGATAATCAGACGGCCATCGTCCGCTTGTCGTCCATTGCTGCATCCGTGCACGTGATGAAGGCCGGGGCCGAGCCCGTCATTCAGATGACATGCCGGGATAGGAATCGCATTGCCTTACAGTCGGATCTTCTCGGTGCTTACAGCCTCGGAGTCCGTAATCTGCTCTGCTTGACAGGTGATCACCAGTCTTTTGGCAATCATCCCACCTCAAAGAACGTGTTTGATCTGGATTCTGTGCAGCTCATTCGGGCGGTTCAACAGTTGCGTGACGGCAAAGTGTTCGTCAGCGGTGATAAGTGCAAGTATGAACCGCGCATGTTCATTGGAGCCGCCGCCAATCCTTTTGGCGATCCCTTTGCCTATCGGGTGGTGCGACTAGCTAAGAAGGTGGCGGCCGGAGCGGACTTTATCCAAACGCAGGCCATCTTCGATGTGGAGCGTTTCAAGCGTTATATGGACATGGTGCGAGACATGGGCCTGCACGAAAAGACATACATCATGGCGGGAATCGTACCTGTCAAGTCCGCCACGGCACTACGGCGCAATGCGGAGGTGCCAGGCATGGCGGTCCCTGATGAATTGGTCAAGCGCATGGCGGGTGTGCCCAAGGAGAAGCAGAAGGAAGAGGGCGTTCGCATTGCGGTTGAATTGATACAGCAGGTGCGCGAAATCGAAGGTGTCAAGGGCGTGCACATTATGGCCATTGCCTGGGAGGATATAGTGCCTGAACTCGTAGATCGTGCCGGGCTTTTCCCGCGCCCCCAACTGGCAAAGGAGGACGGCGACACCTCAGGTTGATGGGAGTAGGTAAGACGGAGGCCCGGCGGTTGGCTGGGCCTTTTCCTTTTGTCTCATGAACGTCAACGAGGGATAGGTGTCAGGGCAAGCCCTCAGAGGGGGGAAGAGTTCTGTTCCCAATGGACCGGAATGGGGCACCGAGAGTCCTCATCGCGCAAGGCGTAGTCACCTAGTGTTCGTGGCATGATCTCCAAAGGGCTACAGGGTCATGTTTGTCACCTGCCTCGAGGCGAGTGCGGCCATGGTCCAGAGCTTTCATTGAGTGTGACTGCGCTTATCTGGGAAACGTGCCGGACCCGCTCCGGGTGGTCAAGTGGTGAAATTCACTGGTCATGTCTATTTTTGTGTCACACATCCGCTCGCAGCCATGGTAGTGTGGGAGAACGCTTGCTATCATCTTCGTTCACGACCTGAGGCCGCGCTTTCTCATCTGGCTGGTCTTGGCCGCAAGGCCCAAGGTTGGTCGGATCCCTTCCAACCTTGGGCATGTGCTTTTCCTCCTCGGCGCTGGCCATTGCCGTCTGAGAAGCTAGCCTGTTCATAGCAGGAACTTCACCTCTTGATAATCGCTCCCATCCGACCGTAAACCACCCATGCTCCACTACCTGAGTGCTTTGAAACCCTCGCTTGGTGCAAGAAGGGGGCAAGACCCTCTGATGCAGCCCCCTGTGCTGCCCCTCCTGTTTTCATGGATGGGGCTTGCCCCTTGTCCATTCACGCTGCACCACCCCGCGATCGCAGCTACTATCATCTCGTTTTTGGGTACCAACAGGGAGAAGAGCGCGGCTCACGGCTTTTGTCACGCTTGTGGTCTTAGGAGTTTGCGGCGCGGTGCAGGCCGGGAATAGGGATGCCCCCCAGGTAACTGAAGCGGAGACGACAGGGTGTATCCCGCTACTCGAGGGACCCGGTCATTGCTTTGCCCCGTAGCAGGGAAATGCATTTTCGTCACGAATGTCACTAGCTATTGTGCGGGCGGGGGTGTAGCAAGGTGCGATGGCCCAAGCTGCGGCTGACACAGGATATGTCAGCCTTCGTTGTGTTGTTGATGGCCATGCTGCTCATGTCCTTTGGGATGGGTGGCATTATGCCTCTTATGGCCGTGCACGCCCAGGCGCTGGGGGCCAGTGGCATCTGGATTGGCCTTGTTGTGGGGGCCAGTCCTCTGGTCCGCGGCCTCTTTCAGGTCGTATTCGGACGCCTGGCAGATCTCTATCGCATTAAGGTGCTCATGCTGGTGGGTTTGGGCGGCTACGCTTTGGCAGCACTGGGCCTGTACAGTGCTTCTACTCCCGCTGCCCTCGTGGTATGGCGCGTTATTCAGGGAATCATGCTGGCTGTGGTACAGCCAGCCGCCTGGGCCTACGCTGGACTGGTTACACCGGCTGGTCGTGAGGGAACGCTCATGTCCGTGTTCAACGTGTCTTTCATCGGGGGATTTGTGTTGGGACCCATCACTGGAACCCTTCTATATGCGCGCTTTGGCATGGGGATACCCTTTTTGATCATGAGTGTCTTGGGGGCATTGGCCTTCCTTTTGGTTATGGCATTTGTGCCCGAGCGTGCGACCACCAGCAGTTACGGCAAGATGGCGCTGGCCCCCTTCTCAGCGATCATACGCGATGGAGTAGTGCAGGGCATCGTAGCCGGACGCTTCTCACTCGCCACAGGCTGGGCGGTATTTGAGGCGATGCTACCGATCTGGGTGGCCGTCTATTTGGGATTACCACCCTACATTGTTGGTCTCATCATGTCGCTGCAGGCGGTGTGCGAGTCGTCCATTCAGCTGTTTTGCGGTGTGCTCGCGGACCGTGTCGATCGCCGGCGCTTGGGTCTGATGGGGTTCAGCTTTGCGGTCCTTGCTATCTACCTTATGCCTTTGGCCGTGACCCCAGCCCAGCTCATGGCCGGTGCCCTGCTCTTGGCCTCTTCCACCGGGGTGTACGTACCAGCCATCACCGCGTTGTCTGTGGAACGGGGTCGTTTGTATGGCATGGGGACGATCATGGGCACGACGAGCACGGCTATGAGTCTGGGCTTGGGTTTTGGCTCCATACTCGGCGGCGTGGTGATGGACTTGTTCAGCATCCAGATGTCTTTTTGGGTGGCAGGCCTGGTTGCCACCGTCGGCGTGATCATTTTCGCCCTCCGCACTCTTCCTGCCCCCAGGTCCGTTGTCTTCACCCGGGTGCCCAGCTCTTTATGAGCCCCAACCGCCGGCGCATAGTGACCTATTGGGATTGGACTTCTATGCTAGTTTCTCCTTCCCGGCCGGTCCGTATCTAGAGCTCCGGGCCCTGCTCTCTTCTGGCGCATTCTCTCAGGTTTGATGAGAGACACTGTGGATGGGAGGGAATGCCGATGTGGGCACTGTTCATGGTGTTGAACGAAACCCACCGACTTGCCGAGCTGCTAGAGGAATTGAGGAAGCGGGGCGTTGATAACCTCACCGTAATGCACAGCGCTAGCTATGAGGCGGCTTTCGCGGGTAAGCCCTGGCTTTCATTATCACAGCTGCGTTGGTTGCCCGGTCAGCAAATGGTTCACACCGACACTGTGTTGGCCATTGTGGAGGGCGATGCACGGCTTAGCGAAGCAGTTGACGCGGCAGAAGCAATTCTTACACAAGGTGAGGCTGCTCAGGGTTTTCTCTTTGCATTTCCTCTCGGTTTGGTGAAAGGTTTGCCTTGTGCGGGAGAGGGCGGTTGATGGAGGTTCTAGTGGGTCTTGGCGCGGTGTTGGTCGCAGGTCTGCTTGCGGCCCGTCTGAGCACTCACTTGCGTTTACCAGCGGTAACAGGCTATTTGCTCGTAGGAATGATCATTGGGCCAGCGGCGTTGGGCTTTGTTGATGAAGGAGTCCTTGAGAAATTCTCGCCCTTCAACCAACTCGCCCTGGTCTTCATAGCCCTTGGGATCGGGCGTGAACTAGATGTCAGCTATCTACAACAACTGGGATCATCGGTTCTGTATCTCGCCGTCTTGCAGGCTCTGGTGCCGTTTACCTTAGTTTTTGCCGCCCTCGTGGTGGTCGGAACGCCTCTTACCCTGGCACTTGTGCTGTCTGTTATCAGCGCCGCTACAGCTCCGGCCCTGACGGTAGCTGTCATGCACGAAATGCAAAGCGATGGCCCTCTCACTCGCACCCATTTGGTTGTGGTGGCCATGGATGACATGATTGTCATTGTGGCTTTTAGTCTTGCCCTTCCCCTGGCGCAGGCCCTGACGCAAGGGCAATGGCAGTGGCAGTGGCTTACGGGTATAACCTGCGGAGTTGAACATGTCGGAGGGTCTTTGCTGTTGGCGGTGGCGGGGGGATGGTCCTTTGTTCTGGTAGCTGGGCGCCTCGGAAACGAAAGTGAACTGGTGGTTGCCATGGTGGGTTTGCTGACACTCCTCGCGGGTCTCAGTGCAAGGTGGGGCCTTTCTCCACTCTTGGTTGCCCTGGTTTGCGGCATCGTTACCGGCAATCGTTCCCGGTTTGCTCGTGCACTGGACCGTCAGATGCAAGCACTGGCACCTTTGCTTCTCATTGCCTTCTTTGTGGTGGCCGGTTCCTCACTCGAGCCGTCTTCCTTGCTAAGAGCTGGTCAAATAGGAATTCTCTACATGGTCTTGCGAGCGGTGGGCAAGGTGCTGGCGGTTTACCTCGGTGCGTGGTGCGTGCCCATGAACCCCATGACCCGTAAGTATCTGGGACTGACGCTGATGCCGCAGGCTAGCGTTGCCGTGGGCATGATGGTCATGGCCCAAGACGCTTTGCCCCAGTTTGCCGAGATGATCAGCAGTGTCATACTCGGGGCCGTCTTCATCTATGAGCTCGTGGGTCCTTCTATGACAAGATTTGCCGTGATCAAAGCAGGAGAAGAGGGAAAAGAGACGAATTATTCAGAAAGAAAAGATATTTAGCGCACCCTGTCGAAGGGCTACCCCGTCTAGCAAGTGGGGGGGCATGTTTGTTGTCAGTCCATGTCATCGGAGAGGATTACTACTGCCAGCGTGTGGGCGCTGCTCTTGTCAGCTTATTGTGTCGAGACCCGCATTCCACGCCTTCCATCGAGGCGGCTCTAGGGGAGCTGTCCCGTTGCTTTGAGGCTGATCATGTTACGGTTGTGCAGATCGAACCGGTCGGTGAACACATGACGGTGGTAGCGGAGGCAGGATTGGCACAAGGACGTTCACCCCATCGCTATCGGCAGCCCTTGTCTAAGGGAGTCATAGGGAAATGTGCTCGTACCGCGTGTCCGCAACTGGTCAATGATACAAGGCTTTCCCCCGACTATGCAGTCATCCACAAGAACCACACGCGCACCGAGTGGTGTTTCCCTCTTCTGAGGGGTAAACGTGTTCTGGGTGTCTTGGATCTGCAAAGTGCTACGGCAGAAGCGTTTAGTCCTCAGATGCTACCGGCGTTCGAACTGTCGGCGGCACTCTTGGCGTTGCTCATGGAATTGTCTTATCTGGAATGCACAGCAGAGGATAGAGATCGCACTCTCAGTGCGGTGCTCGATGCCACAGACAGTGCTCTCATCATGGTGGATGAGAGCGGATTGATTCGCAACGTCAATGAACGTTTTGCCGCTCTCTTTGGTTTGGAGAAGGCTCAGCTCGTGGGCCGACCATATCAAGCCAGCCTCCTTCCCTTGCAGGACAGGTTTCGTGATCCCAGGGCGTTTGGCGAGCAAATTGCCCAGCTGGGCGTGGGCAACCGCTTGGGAGTGCGTACCGAATTAGAAATGAAGAGCCCCAAGGGGTGTTACCGGGTATTCACGGCTCCTGTTCACAGGCGCCAAGGGGAGGAGAGCGGCGTTTTGCAAACGTACGTGGACGTAACCACGTTGCACGAGACCCAGCAGGAACTTGAACTCCTGGTGCAGGCGGGCTACCTCTTAAAAGCACATACGGATCTCTCTCCCATGGTGCACGAACTGGGAGGACTTTTATCGGGGCGCTACCGTTTGGCCTCCATGGCATTGATGGCAGAGCATACCCAAGAGCAGGTGTGTTGGAATAGTTTGCGAGCGCCCGGACTGGGAGAGGGTTTGCTGTCACGTCTGAGGCGACCTGTTGAGGAGAGCGTTGAACCTCTCTTATGGGAGCAAGGACGTGCGGTAGAGAATGAAGAGAAGGATCTATCCCGGTTTCTCCAGGGGCATGAGGTGGCATCTTTGATGGCCTTTCCCTTGTGGGTTGAAGGAAGGCGGTTGGGAACCTGGATTCTGGCCAGTCATCAGCGGGGGACATTTCAAGCTGGAGCCAGGGTGGTCCTTGCTTCGATTGCGGCGCATCTGTCAGCGGCCCTTGACAGCATACGGCTGCACAAGCAAACCGAAAGCCTCTATGAAAGCAGTATCTGGGTGTTGGCGGCCACGGTTGACGCTCGCGATGCATATACTATGAGCCACTCGGTGAATGTTGCGCACTACGCAAAAATGATCGCCCAAGCCATGCGATTAACTCCTGAGCAAGTGCAGCGAATTGAACATGCCGGTCTTGTCCACGATCTGGGCAAAGTGGGGATTCCCGATGATGTGCTCAACAAACGGGGCCCCTTGAATGCTCTTGAGCGCAATCTCATGATGAATCACCCTGCAGCTGGCGCACGAATCCTGGAAAACAGTGGTGCCTTGGCGCATCTGGCGCCTTTGGTGCGTTGCCATCATGAGTGGCACCAGGGAGACGGTTACCCTGAGGGGTTATCTGGAGTAGATATACCCCTGGGGGCTTCGATTCTGGCTGTTGCCGATGCCTTTGATAGTATGACCTCCTTTCGGGTGTACCGACCGGCTCTTCCTCTCGATGAAGTCATGCGGGAACTGGAACGCTGCACCCCCGTTCAGTTTCATCCAGACGTAGTCAAAGCATTCTTCCACTTGATAGCCCAAGCTCGTGAAGAGAAACAAACCTGGATGCAGAGTGTTTGTGAGCGTAAGGGGATGCAGCGCTGGAGTCGCAATCAGCCAGTGACTCTATCGGGACAGGCAAGGGAAGCTGACGGCAATTCGGAGGTGGGCCTTCTTCTACATATCTCCAGTGATACGGTCGCTCGCTTGAAGGATGATGCTCTCATACGGCGGGTGGCTGAACTCCTCGAAAGCGAAATGGAGGTCAAAAGCGCGACATTGCTAGAGAAATAACGAAGTGACGTGACCGCCACATTGATTCACACCTTGTCATCACCAGAGCAGCCCTGCGCCCGCCATGAGATAGAATGTGGATTCAACCCTCTCTCCCTCTCCTGGTTCTCTTGACTCTGCTTTTGATCGTGCCCCAGATGGTTTCTGTCTCCCCAGGTGACGCACATCAATGCGGTGCATTGGCGATAGCTTCAGAGGCGAGATGAAGGTGAATAGCGTTGCTTTGGGGAGCCATCGGGCCAGGAGAAAGGTGTCAAGGAAGCGGCCTGAGGTAACGGGAAGGAGGAGGGTTTCACCACGATGGCGCCGAATCATGGTAAGATGATTGACGGGTCCGCTTTCGGCATAAGGCAGCGAAATCCCCGACCCGTCAAGGGGGGAGCAAATGCGCATTCGCCTCCTGTTGAGCTTGCTGGTATTGGCCGCATTGGTCTTCACGGTGCGGCATCTTGTGATCGTTCCTGATGTCAAGCAAATCAGTGCGGCCCAGTTGGAGGAATTGCTCGAGCAGGGCGTGCCTTTGCAGATCGTCGATGTGCGCGAAGCGGAGGAGTACGCAGCGGGTCACATACCCGGTGCACTGCTCATTCCCTTAGGTGAACTGGAAGAACGCATGCATGAACTCTGCCCCCATACCGATGTGGTGGTTGTCTGCTTGACGGGAAATCGTAGTGCACAAGCAACTCGCCGGCTCGTCGAGGAGGGCTTTCGCGCTAAGAATCTCAAAGGCGGAATGGTCCATTGGCAGGGTGAAGTCGAGCGGCTTTCGGCTGATTAGGCTCAGAATCAGGGTGTGTCATTGAGCCACCAGTCTCTCTGGTTGGCTCTTTCATCTTTTGGTCCACATTCTCCCCTGGTTATGCTGTAGGGAGACGATGCAACCAGGGGATTGCAGGCAGGAAACCAAGGCTTGAGCAGAGAATTGCCTGCAGAGTGCTGCTTGCCTTGAGCATTGGTTTTATTGCATTTCTTTTGCTTGGTAGCGCATGTGCTGGGATAGAGGGGGGAGAGTGGCTGTGGTGGGCCGGCCGTTGGGATACCAACCAGAAGGCTCATCGCTTCCCGGGCATTGTAGGGGACTGAGACTTGTATTACGCAAGGTACGTAGGTAAGTGTGTTTGAACTACCATAGCCCTTAGAGATGATGGGTTTGGGAAAGCGGGTGAATGTGAGTGAAGTTATACGAGTACATGGCCAAAGAAGTAATGGCCGGCCAGGGCATTCCTGTGCCTCGGGGACGGGTTGCCACCACCCCGGAAGAAGCGGCGGAAATCGCCTCTGGTATAGGCGAAGTGGCTATCAAGAGCCAAATTCTGAGCGGAGGTAGGGGCAAGGCGGGAGGCATTGCCTTTGCAGCAACGCCGGACGAGGCCCGCACCGCCGCTAAGCGTCTGCTCGGTGCCGAGATACGAGGTCTCAAAGTGGAACGGGTATTGGTGGAGGAGAAACTCCAAATTGATCACGAGCTTTACGTGAGCATAACCGTGGACAGCGCTGCTCGCCTGCCTTTAGTCATGGCTTCTATGCATGGCGGGATCAACATTGAGGAGGTCCCCGAGAAGCACATTATCAAGCAGCACGTGGATCCGGTGTGGGGCTTGTATCCCTATGAGGGCCGCCAGTTGGCCCAACGATTGGGGTTGGGCGGTTCCGTCGCCAAGCAATTTGCTGCTCTGGTAGTCAAGCTGTACCGGGTATTTGCGGACAATGAGGCTGAACTGGTCGAGATTAACCCGCTGGTGGTTAGCGAGGGACGCCTGCTGGCTGCTGATGGCCGTCTGAATGTGGATGATGAGGCCCTCTTCCGCCAGTCTCAATTGCCGGTGGTGGAGGAAGGCAGTGCCCTCGAACGAGACATCAAGGAATTGGGCCTATCCTTTGTGCAGCTGGACGGTGACATTGCCGTGATGGCGAATGGTGCCGGCATTACCATGGCTACGCTGGATATTATTTCAGCCTACGGAGGTAGCCCGGCCAACTTTCTGGATGCGGGAGGAGGGGCTTCGGTTGAGCCTACGGCCAAGGCCATTGAAGTGCTATTGCGTACCGAGCCGAGTGTTATTTTGATCAACATCTTTGGCGGTATTACTCGTTGCGATGATGTAGCAACCGCCCTGGTGCAGGTCAAGAAGACCCGAGGCATCCCCGTGCCCGTAGTCATTCGTTTGGTGGGAACCAACGAAGAAGCCGGGGTGCGCATCTTGCAAGAAAACGGATTTGAGGCGTACAGTTCTCTGGATGAGGCAGCGAAGAAGGCCGTGGAACTGAGTCGAGCAGGGGGTGAGGGCTAGTGGCTATATTGATTAACGAAAAGACCAAGGTTCTGGTACAGGGCATCACGGGGAACCAGGGCCGGTTTCATACAGAACAGATGCTTGCATACGGTTCCCGGGTAGTGGCCGGCTGTTCACCGGGCAAGGGCGGAGAGCAAGTTCATGGCATTCCGGTCTATAACACAGTCGAAGAGGCCGTATCCAGCCATGGAGCGAATGCTTCCGTCCTCTTTGTGCCCGCTCCTTTTGCCATGGATGCGGCTATGGAATCCATGGCGGCGGGAATTAAGACCGTGGTGGTTATATCCGAACACCTGCCACTGCATGATGAACTCAAACTGATGAAGCATGCCCAAGAATGTGGAGCAACCGTGGTGGGGCCCAACACCTTTGGCCTCATCAGCCCCGGACGTTGCAAAATGGGTATTATGCCCAATGCCATCTACAAATCGGGGCCCGTGGGCATTGCTGCCCGCAGCGGGACGTTGAGCTACGAGGTGGCCGATTCGCTAACCCAGGCAGATCTGGGTCAAAGCACGGTGGTGGGCCTGGGTGGGGATCGGGTCGTCGGCCTGTCCTTCGTCGATGTGATTCGGCTGTTCGCCAACGATGATCATACGGAAGCCCTGGTGTTGGTGGGAGAAATCGGAGGGAGTGCGGAAGAGGAAGCAGCTGAGTACCTCAAGACGATCGATCTTCCGACCGTTGCCTATCTTGCTGGTAAGTCGGCGCCTCCGGGCAAGCGCATGGGACATGCCGGCGCCATCATTGAACGCGGCCGTGGTACGTTTGAAGGAAAAGTCAAGGCACTGAGCCAGGCAGGATGCCTGGTGGCGGAATTCCCCTGGGAAGTACCGCAATTGGTGGCGCAAGCGCTGAAAAAGAGTAAGTAATCCGATAAAAGAGAAAAGCGGGGCCAAAGCGGCCCCGCTTTTTATGAACCTTTTAGTAATTCTCGCACATGATCTGGTAATGGGCCTGAGGATGAGCACAGGCGGGGCATTCCTCTGGTGCTTCTTTGCCGTGATGCACATAGCCACAATTTCGGCAATGCCAGGCAACTTCCTGATCCCGCTTGAAGACGATGCCCTTTTCCAGGTTGTCCAGGAGTTTCAGATAGCGCTTCTCGTGCTCTTCCTCGACCTCACCGATTTCGGTGAGCACATCAGCAATCTCACCAAAGCCTTCCTCCCGGGCCGTGGCGGCAAACTCCTTGTACATCTCGGTCCACTCATAGTTTTCGCCGTCTGCTGCTGCCTTCAAGTTGGCCTTGGTATCGCCAAGAGCCCCCAGGAACTTGAACAGCCGCTTAGCATGTTCCTTCTCATGATCGGCTGTTTCCAGGAAAACGCCAGCCATCTGTTCAAGACCTTCCTTCTTAGCTACACTGGCGAAAAAGGTATACTTGTTTCGCGCCTGTGACTCTCCCGCAAAGGCCGCCCACAAGTTCTTTTCGGTCTTAGTACCCTTGAGATCCTTCATGTATGTATCATCCTTTCTTAGAGCTTTTGGCAGGTCTAGGGGATGGAATTACCATGAAACCCTATTCAGACATTATTATACAGCATCTACCTTGCGGCTGTCCAACGGCACGTTTAGATCAAAAAGTCGAACCTGGGGCAATGGTTAGCCGCTTCCTTGTCGTCGTTGCCCCGGATCGTCAGAACTCACACCAAATGATCCGCGTCTGCCTTACTCCAGCGTGCCCCAGGACGTTTCATGTGCCCAGACTTCATTAGGTTGCGGCTGGTTCAAACCCCATCCACCGCTTACCGGCCTGATGGCTTCAGCACATGTTCTGCCCACTGGTAAGGTGGATCCCCAAAGGCGTACCAGCAGCTGCTCCAGGCAAGAAAATCGTCTCTAGCGCGGCATCCGTCATCCCGTATCAAGAGCCCGTGTCTCATTCATTGCACGCTTATGAGACCAAAGCTAGCAGGGAGCAGGGCTAGTGGAGAAGGATGATCCACAGAATGGCAAATATGGACACAGCGACCATGACAACGGCCAAGCCCACCTGTTCTAGCCGCTCGTACCTCTGGGATCCGGCCAGGACTCGCTTGTTGATGCTCTGCAGGGCATGGGTAAAGCGGTCATGGAGGAACCAGTTTGTGAACCACCACTCCACGGCTCTGATAAACTTGAGGGGTGGCGCCAAAAAGGGAATCCGGGGCAACAACCAGCTGGCTAAGGTAAACGCCACGATCCCACCCACCAGCGAAACGACTGCTGGCAGGATAGAGCCCACGCGGTAGACGGGTATGGAAGAGGCATAGGGCAAAAACCCTTTAACGCTTTGTGGAAAGAGGCCGGTCACAAGGCACAATCCGGCCAGTCCTCCCAAACCCAACTGCATGCCCAGAGGGAGACGCCGCCCCGGTTCGTTCTTGTTCTTTCGGGCTGATAAAAACCCCAAGTACATGAATTTGGTGAAAGACGCTGCCGTACCCACGCTAGCTACCAGGAGCATGAAGGAAAGCAGCGGGTCCTCGATCGCGTACTTAATCAGTGTCTTGGATACGAAGCCATTGAACGGAGGTGCACCGCTGATGGAGAGGGCTGCCACCAGCGCCGATGCCGTGACCAGGAACGAGACCGAGTAGCGCTGACTGAGACTTTTGAGGTTCTCCGTTGCTGTTTGGCGAATTACGCACCCGGCGGCCATGAAGAGAGCGCCCTTGTAGAGAATGTGGTTGAACACATGAAGCAACCCAGCATCGGTGGCTTGCGGGGTGCCCCAGGCCATGCAGGCCACCATGTAACCTACCTGACTGACAATGTGCCAGGACAATAGACGTCGCATATCGACCTGTAGCAAGGCAAAGACCACCCCCAACAGGGCCATGGCTCCTCCCATGTAGGCGATGGCTGGATGAGGATGGAGGAGGCGGACAATGGCCAGTACACCGACCTTGGTGGAAAGCCCCGACAAGAAGACGCTGGCTGGGTAGGTGGCTTCCGGATAAGCCGCAGGAATCCAGTAATTGAGGGGGATGAAGGCGGCCTTGATGCCCACGGCGATGAGGGCGAAGGGTATGGCACCGGCTTCAAGCGGATTAAGAGCCATCGATCCGGTGAGCGCGTACTGGCGAGCGAAGCCTACCAGCAACATCAATCCCCCCACCAGGTGGGTGAGGAGATACGCAAACGTAGTGGCCAGCAGGCGTCGGGTGAGTTTTTGATCCATGACGACTAACAAGAGAGTGAGCCAAGCCAGCATTTCCCAAAAGATGAAGAAGGAGAGCAGGTTATCAGCCTTGATGACGGCGATGGCCGACAAGACAGCGGACAACGCTACTGCTTGGGCAGCAGGACTGAGAATGCCCGTGCTAGCATAGAGCATGCCCCCGGCTCCCAATAGAGAGAAACCCAGAGCGGTTACTCGGGCATAGGGGTGGGCGCGAAAGGCCAAAAAGGTATAGTTAGCCGCTTGAATGGTTGCGTCCGCTGGCAAGACGGCAAGAAGCACTGCCAGCAGGAGCAACAGGCAGGCGCCAGATAAGGCGATGATACGGCTGGGCTTTTGCTTGGCCTCCGGCTGAGCAAGATCCGGCATGCTATCTCCTTTCCATTCTTTCTTTACTCATCTCTGTGGTAGGTTGGCATCCTCGTGCATTTCGCCGCTACGTTGGCTCGCTCCTGCTTTGTCCTTGTCTGGTAGTGTCTTGTCCAAGGCATAATCCGCCATGCTATACTGTAGTCAAAGGAGGGATGTTCGTGGGCTTTGGTATCATAGGTGGCAGCGGATTTCAAGTCTTTGCCGAAGGAGCCCAGCAGCAAGATGTATCGACTCCGTATGGCCCGACGAGGGTGTTTGCTCTGTCCCGGGAAAATAGGGACGTCTTCTTTTGTCCCCGGCATGGTACCGAACATACCAAGCCGCCCCACCGCATTAACTACCGGGCCAATATCTGGGCCTTGTGGAAACTAGGAGTGGAGCGCATTGTCGCCACGGCAACCGTGGGCGCCCTGCACGGCCGGGGAGCGACGGTGGGGGACATTGTGCTGGTGGATCAGTTCTTAGATTTCACATCCGGGCGCTCCCAGACCTTTTTTGACGGTCCGGGGGTTACCCATGTAGATCTGACCCATCCCTATTGTCCAAGTTTGCGCCGTCAGCTGGCGTGCATTCTTCCTGACTTTGACTTAAGGATTCGCTACGGTGGCTGCTATGTGTGTACTCAAGGGCCTCGATATGAAAGCGCAGCGGAGGTTCGCACCCTGGCCCGCCTGGGGGGTGACGTCGTGGGCATGACCGGGATGCCCGAGGTTGCGCTGGCCCGGGAAGCTGGTATCTGCTATGCGACGGCAGCCTTGATTACCAATTGGGGAGCAGGGCTTAGCTCCCGGCCCCTGCAGCACCAGGAGGTTGTTTCCGGGATGAAGTCGAGGCGTGCGCGATTTACCGCCGCCCTTGAACATCTCATTGGGGCTTCTATGGAGGCAGACTGCACCTGTCCTGGGCGGGCACAACTGCCCCAGGGGTAGATGACGCTGGAAGATTTCGGCTGATCCCTCGAATCATGTCAGGTTAGGGCTTCTTGTTATGATACAGGGCCTGTGATAGAATGAACAAGAAAATAATCTACTTTGAGGTGCTCGTGACGTGCGCGCACATTGGGCGACTCATTGACTGTCAAGCCAGACGATATAGGAGCAGTATTCGCTGAGCTAAGCACCGGTAATGACCGTATTCGTGCCTGTATGAGCCGGGTGCGCTTGTCAGGATGGGCCACGGGCATTGGTGTAGAGTCTGGAATGGGGGCCCACGAGGAGGGCCCTTGATGCTTGTACTGGCACCGGTGATGTGGCTCGGGCGCGTTCAGCCATAGATATGCGAGTGATGGCAGTGGATTGATCCACTTTGATGAGGAGTTATGCCAGTAAAAGGGCGAAAAACGGGAGCGCGCTGTGAAGTGGCTTGGTCGGGGCTCTGATCGGTATAGCCAAAGAGTGGTTCTGGCATGGGTAAGATGATTTGCGGGGGACGAGGCGACCGGAGTGGTGGAACCATGTCTTGTCGGTTTTGAACCCGTTGCCTGCAACTGAGTCCATCTTATGGGAACTACATGCCACCGGTTGGGAGAGGGTTTGTCCCCGGCATTTTGTGTTAGGTGTCGTTCGTCATCACGGGGCAGACCGGAAGGGATGAGGGGTCGTGACACAGGTTATGTGGTTGGTTCTGTTAGTCCTTTTCTGGCTGGTGTTGGCCGGCGCCTGGTCATGGCAGGTGGTTCTAGCCGCTGTGGTTGCTGCTATGCTTGTCGTAGCTTCTAACCGGGATTCCTTATTGAAACCCCAGGAAATACCCGGCATGAATGGACGGGGCCTGCGGCTGTGGCTGATCTATGTTCTTCGCTTTGTTTTGGAACTGTTCAAGGCCAATGTGCAGGTGGCTAAGATCGTTCTCAGTCCGCGCTTGCGTATCGCTCCCCGGGTGATTCACTTCCCCACTCGCATCCAGAGTGAAGTGGGCCGAGTTGTTCTTGCCACTACGATTTCCTTAACACCCGGTACATTAACTCTGCACGTTACTAGAGATTCTTTATGGGTGCACGCCCTGACCAAGGAAGCAGCGGATGGGGTGCAAGGGTGGATTATGGAGGAACTCCTTTTGCAAATCGAGGCTACGGGAAAGGTGGATGGCGGTTGGATGAACTGTTCATAGGGGTTGCCCTGATACTTCTGGTGACCATTTTTGTGGCGCTATACCGGGCTATTATTGGACCCACACCCGCCGACCGCATCATTGCGATCAATGTCATCGGTACCAAGGCCGTGATCGTGATGGTTTTGATCTCCTTTGCCTTTGATCAGGCGTTCTTTTTGGATGTTGGCTTGGTCTATGCTTTAATCTCCTTCTTGGCCACGGTAGGGATGGCCAAGTACTTGGAGAAAGGTAGACTAGATTGAGAAAGGGTGAGCGCGGCCATGCTCAAAGATGTCTTGGTGGTATTACTGTTGTCGGGAGGGACGTTCTTTTTCATCGTGGGAACGGTGTGCCTCATCCGTTTGCCTGATGTATTCACACGGATTCATGCCACCACCAAGTGTGATACTCTCGGAGCAGGGCTGTTGCTCTTGGGGCTTTTGGTATACCAGGGACTTACGGTGCCAGGAGCTAAGCTTGTGCTGATCCTGGGATTTCTCTGGTTAACCAATCCCACGGGTTCACACTTGTTGGCCCGGGCGGTGTACTGGCGACAGCAGGTACCGGTTGAAACATTCGATTATACCAAAGAGGGGTGACCAGAATGCTGACCGACATTCTACTTGGCCTGTTGCTCCTGCTTATGGTGGTTACAGCGCTCGCTGTGGCTCACACTAAGGACCTGTTAAGTGCGGTGGTGTTGTTCGCCGCGCACGGCTTGGCCATGGCCATTATCTGGCAGATGCTAAGAGCTCCGGATATTGCCATCACGGAGGCTGCCATCGGGGCGGGTTTGACCTCACTGCTGTTTTTGGCAGCGATTTCTCGTACCCAAAGGTATGATCGGAAATGATCAGGAACGTTATTTCAACCCTAACCATGGTGCTCGTGCTCCTCTTGTTGGCCATGGTGGTGATGGATATGCCCCAGTTTGGCAGTGCCGACAGACCTCAGGATAATGTGCTGTCGGAACGAATGATTTGGCAGGTGGTGGAGGATACAGGGGCACTGAATGCGATTTCCGCTATCATTTTGGACTACCGTGCCTACGACACACTGGGAGAGGCAACAGTACTCTTCGTGTCTATCATGGCGACCATTGCCGCGCTGACGGTGGGTGCCAAGCGCCCTCCGAGAGGAGGGGGAATGTGTTAGTAGTTAGCCCCATTCTCCTTTTGCTTGTGCGGGTGATCGTGCCTTGTATTCAACTGTTCGGCATGTATGTGATTGCCAACGGACATTTGGCCCCCGGCGGTGCCTTTGCGGGCGGAACCATTGTGGCTTCGTCTATTGTATTAAGGGCTTTGGTTCGCTGCGAGCCGGTGGAAGAGGATATGGCGTCTCTTCTGGAAAGCTCTTCTCTGGGGCTCTACCTGGGTGCAGGCCTGGTGGGACTATTGGCCGGTCAGAGTTTTTTGACCAACCGGGGGGTATTTCCCCTGGGCGTGCCGGGAACGCAGCTTTCGGGCGGGCTGATCCTGGTGGTGGCCCTGGCCATCGGAGTCAAAGTAGGCAGCACCATGCAGTCCCTGTACCGGGAACTGGTGCTGGGAACCATTCACGATGAGGAGGACGAGCCAGATGGGCATACTCAGTAGTCTTGGGGCGAACTCCGTCTACTTTGTGGCCGTCTTGCTCTTTGTCATCGGGTTTCACACGATGTTGGTGAATGCCAATCTAATCAAGAAGGTCATGGGAATGAATATCATGGAGACCGCAGTCTTCTTGCTTTTCGTGGCCAGCGGCTATGTCAGGGGCGGAAAAGCCCCCATTTTTGAGGTGGGACACACGGCGGGCAGCGGCGAGGTTTACGTTAATCCGGTGCCGTCAGCGCTGATTCTCACCGGCATTGTCATTGCTGTCAGCATTACGGCGTTTGCCTTGGGTCTGATTGTCAAGCTCTACCGCTTTTACGGAACCCTCGATGCCGATGAGATAGCCCACTTGCGGAGTCAGGAACGATGAATAACGTCTTTACCATTGTGCCCATTGTAGTGTTCTTGGCGGCCGGTTATGCTGCCCCCATCGTCTATCGCTGGTACAGGCGAGGTTTAGCACCCTTGGTCTTGGCAAGCACAGCAATGTGCGTGGTAAGTACCTTGTGGGTGGTTCTTCAGGTGGCTCGGGAAGGACCTCAGCGCTATTTCATGGGTGGGTGGCCCCCCCCCTGGGGCATTGAGATTTGGGTGGACAGCCGGGCGGCTTTGGGTGGAATCACGCTCACTGTGGTAGCCTTGCTGGTCTTGGTCTATGCTCTCAAGGACTCCTACACAGAATTGCAAGATAGCGTGGTGGGCCGGTATTTTGCCCTGATCATGATACTTTTGGCTTCCATGTACAGCGTGATCGTAGCGGCAGACTTGTTCAACCTCTTCGTCTTGGTAGAGCTTACGTCTCTAACTGCTTGTGGTATCATAGCAGTCAAGGGAGATAAGCTGGCCACGGAGGCCAGTTTCCGTTATCTGATTTTGGGTGCGCTGGGCTCCGGTGCTATCTTGATGGCAGTTGCCTTGCTCTACATGGTCACGGGACATCTCAATATGGCACTGGCGGGGGAAGAAATCACCACCGCGGTGCTGAATTATCCTCGGGTGGTCTATGCTGCTCTGGGCTTTTTGCTCCTGGGAATGGGGATCAAGGCCGCGCTTTTCCCCTTGCACTTGTGGCTGCCTGACGCTCACTCCTCGGGGCCAACCACTGCCAGCGCCCTGTTATCGGGATTGGTGGTCAAGGTCTTCATTCTTTCTTTGTGGCGCATTTTCGACCTGGTCTTTGGGATGGGCCTCTTGGAGGCCGTCCCTGCCAGGCAGCTACTGTTGGCCCTGGGAACCCTGGGAACGTTGGCGGGTTCCCTCCTTGCCCTGGGCCAACGTGATATCAAGCGCTTGCTGGCTTATTCGACCGTTGCCAACATTGGCTACATCTTCTTAGGTCTGGGTTTGGGCACTCCCCGGGCTCTGGCGGGAGCAGCGCTGCATATTATCTACCATGCCATTATGAAAAGTGGTCTCTTTTTGACAGCGGGTGCCATGGCTCAGGTGGCGGGAACCCGAGATGTGCACAATTTTTCCGGTCTTGGTCAGCGCCTCCCCCTGACGCTGGCAGCGTTTGGGGTGGGGGCTTTGGGGATGGTGGGTATTCCTCCCTTCAGTGGTTTTGTGAGCAAATGGTATCTGACGCTGGGAGCACTGGATGCGGGACAACCCTTCTATGTGCTGGTCATTCTCGTGGCTAGTTTGCTGAGTGGGTTGTATTACTTCCCCATTCTCATTTCGGCCTTTTTTGGGGAATGGTCCGAGGACAAGTCGGCACAAGAACCCCATCCCATGCTCCTTGGTCCCATATTGCTGTTCGCGTTGGCCACCGTTCTATTGGGGCTTTTCCCCGGGCCACTCTTGTCCTTATTGGGTATATGATGAGATGGAGATGGTGAATCGTGTTCCATAGTGTAGTGTCTTGGTTACCCGTATGGATTACCTTGCTTCCCCTGGTGGGAACAGGTCTTATTTACGTGGTTGAACAAAGGTCATGGAAGTGGCGAAACGGCCTGACCGTGATCGTTTCGGCGTTGACCTGTGTCATGGTGGCGGCGATGTATCCCTACATTGCCCGGGGCCAACTTCTTACCAAGGCCTTTCCGGACATCTTGCCTCCCTTGGGCCTGTCGTTTCGCGTGGATCCCATAGCCTTTCTCATGGCTGCTATCATTGCCCTGGTATGGTTGGCGGTGGCCATATATTCCCTGGCCTATATGGTACGGGAGCATCATAAGAAGCGCTACTACCCGTTTCTCACCCTGATTCTCGGGGGGAGCCTGGGCGTGGTGTTGGCAGGAGACTTGTTCACTTTCTTCGTCTTTTTCGAGTTCATGTCCCTGGCCTCCTATGTGCTCATCATTCAAGAGCAGACGCCCGAAGCCATGAAGGCGGGCTACAAATACTTGATCATGACCATCTGTGGTAGCTTGCTCCTCTTTTTCGGGATCATTTCCGTCTTTGAACTTGCCGGAACCCTCACGCTGGGTACGGGAGGCATCATTGGTGCTCCATCCAATCTGGCTTTGGGAGCCTTCATCGCCTTTGTCCTGGGCTTTGGCATCAAAGCTGGCATATTCCCGTTGCATGTATGGCTCCCCGATGCCCATCCGGTGGCTCCCTCCCCGGCCAGTGCCCTGCTTTCCGGCCTCTTGCTCAAGGTGGGGGCTTATGGTTTCTTGCGCATCGTCTATAATGTCTACGGCATTGAGCTGCTCCGGCGTACCCATTGGTTAGAGCCGGTCGTCTATATGGCGGTCATCAGCATTCTTCTGGGTTCGTGCGTGGCCATTTTGCAGGACGACCTCAAGCGGCGCCTGGCTTATTCCAGTGTGGGACAGATGGGGTATATTATGCTGGGAATCGCTGTTCTGTCCGAGCGGGCGCTTTTTGGCGCGATCTTTCATATCTTCAGTCATGCTTTCATGAAGGCTGCTCTCTTTCTGGTGGCAGGAGCCTTCGCTCACAAGACGGGCAAACGATACGTTTCCCAACTTGAGGGGATCGGGATGCGCATGCCCTTGACCCTTGGTGCTTTTGGTTTGGCCTCCCTGTCTATGGTAGGCATTCCTCCCTTGGCAGGCTACTTGTCCAAGTGGCAGCTGAGTGTAGGCATGTTGGATGTAGGGCGCCCCTGGTTGGTCGTGGTCATGCTACTGTCGAGCTTGATGAACGCTGTCTACCTTTTCCCGGTTGTCATCAATGGTTTCTTTGGAGCGGACGACTCTTATCCAGAGTTCCCTGGCATCCGCTGGGAGAATGAAACCGACGTGAAAATGCTCGTTCCCATACTAGTGCTGGCTGGTGCCATCCTCGTATTCGCCATATACCCTAACAGCTTGCCGTTCTCATTGTCTGGGTTTTCTGCCCGCTATCTCTTCCAACTGGGAGGCTGGTGATGGTGGGTTTGATCGATCAATCCCCCGGTCTGCTCATGGCCGTCATCTTGCTGTTACCTTGGGTGGGTGCGTGTGCCTGTTATGGGGCGCGCCAACGGGCCTTCTGGGTGGCCCTTTCCGTTAGTGTTCTAGTCCTCATCATGGTCCTGGCTCTGTTTAGTACCGTGAGCCTGCGTCCCGTGTACAGAGAATTCCCCGGTGTACTGGGTTTGGGTTTGATCCTGGGCGTAGACTACCTGGATTGGGGTCTGGCCTCTCTCGGCGCTTGGTTGTGGCTGGGGATTTGCCTCTTATCACCTCATGCCCTCGAGCATCTCAGGCACAGCCGTCGTTTCTATGCTGCTTTGCTCATGACGCTGGGCGCAGTGATGGGAGTCTTTTTCAGTGGCGACTTGTTCACTCTCTTTCTCTTCTTTGAGATCATGGCTTTATCGTCTTATGTCTTGATTATACACCACGGTTCACCCCGGGCTCTGGCAGCGGGTAATACCTACTTGTATTTGAGCATCGCCGGGGGGCTTTGCCTGTTGTTTGGCCTGTTTACCCTGTATGCCGTCACCGGTCATACATCCTGGGAGCCAGTACTGGACCAGCTGGTGGCCCAGGGCATACCCCCGGCTTACGTGGCCGCTCCGCTGCTGGTGGGCTTTGGGGTGAAAGCGGGCATTATGCCTCTACACTTGTGGATGGTACAGGTCTACCCGGCCATGTCCTTCATGGTCTGTGCCCTTTCTTCTGGTATCCTCATTAAGACGGGGGTTTACGGAATCCTCAGAACCACGATGGCTTTCACTTCATATGGGAGGGAAGGGGTATTTACGGGCTGGGGTGTCGTTTTGCTGGTGCTTGGGATGACGTCAGTACTGGTCGGGGCGGTGATGGCCAGCTGGCAACGGAACGTCCGATCGTTGCTGGCGTATTCCAGCATAAGCCAGGTAGGGTATTTACTGGTGGGTTTAGGAGCTTTCACCCTGTTAGGTCAGGAATCAGGCCTGGCTTTGGGAGCCAGTGTCCTGCACTTGGTCAACCATTCTTTGTTTAAAGCGGGACTCTTTCTGGCTTTAGGAGTGATCCTCACGCGCACAGTGCGTTGGCCAAAGTACAGCCACCTCATGGCCGTGTTCATGGCGGGGGGTCTGGCAGGGCTTCCCCTTTTCAATGGTTTTGTTTCCAAGAACCTGTTACACAAAGCGATGGGCGCATTACACTACGAATTCCCCTCGTTTTGGACCATATTGCTGGATCAAGCGTTCTTTCTAGGGAGCGCTTTGACCATCGTTTACGTGCTCCGTCTCTTCGTGGTTCTCT
This sequence comes from Bacillota bacterium, assembly GCA_007130145.1. Lineage (GTDB taxonomy): Bacteria > Bacillota > Sulfobacillia > UBA8153 > UBA8153 > SLSY01. The sequence goes on along the minus strand of SLSY01000102.1, from coordinate 21,751 downwards.
TGCCCCAGCGCGACCTGCCCGTGGTGAAACCACCGCTAAGCTTTTGGCCTGCCGGGCTGTATCTGGCCGTTTTGGGCGGTGGGCTTGTGGCTCTGGGCAGTTTTCCCCACGGGATATTGCAGCTTTGGGTAGCTCCGGTCGTGACCGAGAGTGGTCTGGCCTTGCCGGGGCTGGAGGGAGTCTCTTTCTACGACCGAGGGGCCTTCATCAAAACCGGTGGCACTCTGCTTTTGGGTGGGGCCCTCTTTGTGCTGGGGCAAAGAGGGCTGTGGGCCAAGCCGGGTAAGGACTACCGGTTGACCGAACGTGCGGTGGATTACAGTCTCCATATCATGAGCACAGCTGTTGTTTGGATGGGCCGCATCTTGGATGATGGGATAAACTGGTTGTATGGTAAACTGGCAGTGGGCTTAGTCTTTTTGATGGAGCGGACAGCAGGGATGGAAAGAGCCCTGGGTGGTGGCTACGACAGCATGGGGAAAGGCTCACGAGAGGCTTTGGAACGGGTCCTGGGGTTTGAAAACTCCTTGGGAAACGCTTACGAGCGTTTAGGTGAAACGGCCCGAGAGATGACCGAGAAAACCGCCAAACTTGATGGCCATCGGGACAAGTCTTACGACGCTTGGGCCAACGAGAGCGGCGGTGACAGCCCACGCACCTCCCGCTCTTGGGGCGAACAATCGCCAACGGGTACGGAAACGAAGCCATCACCTCCTCACTTCAACCCCTTTAGTTTCACCATTTCTGTGCTGGTTGTGGCGTTGATGCTCACGGGCCTTTTGCTTGTGTTTCTCATTTACGGTTTGGGGGGGTGGTAGGCCTTGGGTTTGCGGGGTGATTCTGCAACGCGGCGTTTGGCACTGATGTCCTTATTCGTGAGTATGGCCATCATCCTCCACGTGGTGGAGACGTGGATCCCCTTACCTTTTGTCGTTCCTGGAGCCAAACTGGGCTTGGCCAATGTGGTCGCCCTGTACACTCTGAGCGTATGGGGATTGCGGCCTGCCTTGACCGTGAGCTGGCTCCGTGCCGTGTTGGGTAGCCTCATCGCCGGGACGTTTGGTACGTTGGCATTCATTCTCAGTCTGGGTGGTGCTTTGATGAGCACACTGGCGATGGGTCTGGTACACGGCTGGGGTCAGAAACGCTTCAGCCTGGTGGGCGTGAGCGTAGTGGGAGCCATCACCCATAACCTCACCCAGCTCTTGTTGGTCGTATGGATACTCAGACAGGTAGGGATCCTGGTGCTCTTGCCGCATATGATGTTTCTGGCAGTACCCACCGGAATGTTCACCGGATTCCTGGTAGGAAGGGTACAGCGCTTGCTGGAAGAACATGTAGGAAGACCGCTTGCCTAAGACGTGTCAGCATTATAGAATTGTCACGAGGAAGGGGGCACGTAGTTGGACTTTCGAGCAGTTCCCGATGTGATCGTGCGACGGCTGGCTATCTACCTGCGCTGTCTGCAAGAGCGGAGCCAAGACGATGACGATTTCATCTCTTCGGTGCAGCTGAGCCAGTTGGCTGGCGTCACGGCGGCTCAGGTTCGCAAGGATCTAGCTAACTTCGGGCAACTGGGCAAACAAGGGGTAGGTTACGAGGTAATACGACTCAGAAGTAAACTGGCGTCCTTGCTCAAAGCGGATCAGGTGGTGTCTGTTGCTGTCATCGGTGTGGGTGAATTGGGTACGGCCCTTACTCGTTATCTTCGGCGTTATCCTTATATGGAGCTGGCCCATTCATTTGAGGTGGTAGCCCTTTTTGACCTAGATCCCCAAAAGCAGGGAAGAGAAGTGGAAGGTCTGTTGATTGAGGATCCCGAGAGCATGGCCAAGGTGGTGCAAGAGCGGCACGTGCGTATTGGTGTCATCACCGTACCCAGGATAGCGGCGCAAGCTGCTGCCGAAGCTGCTCTTCGTGCCGGCATCACGGCGTTTCTCAACTTTGCTCCGGTTCGTTTGGAATTGCCCCCAGACACCAGGGTGCTAAATACCGATGTGCTATTGGAGTTGCATCAACTCGCGTTTTCCTTGTAATTGAACCTATTTTCGAGCGAGAGGTGGTACAAACCGTGGATGCAAAAGTGGCCCAATTAAGAGAGATGCGGGCCAAGGTGGAACAAGGTGGTGGAGCATCTCGCATCGATAAGCAACATGCTGCCGGCAAGATGACGGCGCGTGAGCGACTCGGGGTGCTCTTAGATGAAGAGAGTTTTGTCGAGGTCGATGCCTTTACTGAACATCGCAGCCACAACTTCGGGATGAACAAGGTAGAGGCGCCCGGTGAAGGCGTCGTGGTGGGCTACGGTATGATTGGAGGCCGTCGGGTGTGTGTGGCTTCCCAGGACTTCACCGTCATCGGAGGTTCGTTGGGGGAGATGCATGCGCATAAGATTTGCAAGGTGATGGATTTGGCTCGCAAGCTGGGAATACCTTTCATTTCCATAAATGATTCGGGTGGTGCTCGCATTCAGGAGGGAGTGGATGCCCTCAAAGGCTATGGTGACATTTTCTACCGTAATACGGTGCTCTCGGGCGTCGTGCCGCAGATCTCGGTTATTCTTGGGCCTTGTGCGGGCGGAGCGGTGTATTCTCCGGCCCTGACAGATTTTGTTTTCATGGTGTCGGGAACCAGCAATATGTTTATCACCGGACCGCAAGTGATCAAAGCGGTAACCAATGAGGATGTCTCGGTAGAGGATTTGGGAGGGGCTTTGGTTCACAACCAGACCAGTGGCGTGGCCCATTTTGCTTATGACGATGAGACCAGCTGTCTTAGCGCTGTCCGCGCCCTGCTCAGTTATTTGCCGGCCAATAATCTGGAAAGTCCGCCATACCTTGAGGGAGATGATCCCGTTGATCGCGGCTTAGAGCATCTACGCGAGGTCATTCCCGAAGATCCGAACCGCTCATATGATATGTACGAGTTGGTTGAGTCCGTCATCGATCAGGGGACGCTTCTGGAAGTGCACCCTTGGTTTGCCACCAACATGATCGTGGGTTTTGCCCGTCTGGGAGGGAGACCGGTTGGCATCGTGGCCAATCAACCTCGTGAGCGGGCCGGTTGCCTCGACATTGATGCGTCCGACAAAGCCGCTCGTTTCGTGCGGCTCTGTGATGCCTTTAATGTGCCTTTAGTGACATTCGTGGATGTTCCGGGCTATCTACCCGGGGTTGACCAGGAGTGGGGCGGTATCATTCGCCACGGAGCCAAGATGCTGTACGCCTATTCGGAGGCTACCGTTCCCAAGTTGACCGTGATCGTTCGCAAGGCGTATGGGGGTGCATACATTGCCATGTGCAGTCGCCACCTGGGGGCGGACATGGTATTTGCCCTTCCCACGGCAGAGATTGCGGTCATGGGACCAGAAGGGGCTGCCAACATTATTTTCCGCAAGGAAATCGGCCAGGCCGACGATCCACAAGCCAAACGTCAGGAGAAGATTGACGAGTTTCGCGAGCAGTTCGCCAACCCTTACGTTGCGGCCAGTCGCGGCTATGTGGATGATGTCATTGATGTAGCCGAAACCAGGACTCGCCTGTACAATGCCCTGGAGACCGTCTTTTCCAAACAGGAATTGCGACCGGCCAAAAAGCACGGCAACATACCGCTGTAAGGCATAGTAGGAGGTAACAGACATGCCCGATACGTTTGCTGCTACCATACAATTGGCGGTCATCGCCATGGCCGTGGTCTTCGGTGTCCTGATTGTGCTGGGCCTGTTGATCACCCTATCCCGAATGGTCTTTGGCGGCGACAACCGGAGCAGGGAGCCAAAGCAGAGCGTCACCGAGGTGGCAGGGGATAAAGAGCATCACGATACAGCGGCAGCTGCGGCTGTCGAGGAAGCCATACCCGATGAGACAGTCGCGGTGATCACGGCCGCTATCTGCGCTTACATGGGAGGAGACCGCCGGGCAGTTGCCCCTGCGAAAGAGGGCAATCCGTGGCTCATGGCAGGACGGCAGGGTCTTATGGCGGCACGCAGGACAGGGAGCAGATGAGATTACTTTAAACTACAGTCCGTTATGGGGAGGGTATGAACTACATGCGAAGGTTCAGGGTTACTGTCAACGGCCAGGAATATGAGGTAGAAGTTGAAGAGCAGGGAGGGTCTGGGTCACAACGTGACGCTACACCTCAGGTGCGCATTGCGCCGCCCGCAGGAGGAGGGGCTCCCAAGGCCAAGCGTCCGGCGCCGAAAAGGCCTGTATCCGACGAATCTAAACCGAGTGAATCAGCTAAGTCAGAGGCAGGGAGTAGGGCTGCTGGTGCCCTCAATGCACCCATTCCCGGTACCATCATCGAGGTGCATGTGACAGCAGGTCAAGAAGTGAAAGCAGGAGACGTGTTGCTCGTGCTCGAAGCGATGAAGATGCAAAATGAGATCACTGCACCTCGTGATGGCCAGATCAAGGAAATCAAGGTAGCAAAGGGTGCTTCGGTGAATACAGGTGATCTGTTGTTGATCATCGGGTGAGAGGGGCACGAAATACGTGAACTGGTTAGATATCTTGCAAGAATTGTTTGCCACCACAGGTTTTGCCCATTTCACTTTTGGGAATGCCATCATGCTCGCTGTTGCCGGCGTGTTGCTTTACCTGGCCATTGCCAAAGGCTTTGAACCGCTCTTACTGGTACCTATCGCTTTTGGCACCATCCTGGCAAATCTGCCCATGACCGGTCTGATGGAGGAAGGAGGCTTGCTTGACTTCTTCTTCTTTGGGGTCAGACACGAAATCTTTCCGCCTCTCATCTTCTTGGGTGTGGGCGCACTGACGGATTTTGGGCCTTTGCTGGCCAATCCGGTTACGGTGCTATTGGGCGCTGCTTCTCAGGTGGGAGTCTATATGGCTTTGATCGGAGCTCGTATGTATGGTTTCACCTTGGCCGAAGCAGGCTCCATCGGTATCATTGGCGGTGCCGATGGGCCCACCGCCATCTATCTGACCATGCGGTTGGCACCGCATTTGGTGGGCCCCATTGCCGTGGCAGCGTATTCCTACATGTCACTGGTACCCCTCATTCAACCGCCCATCATCAAGGCGTTAACGAGTAAGAAGGAGCGCAGTGTGGTGATGGCCCAAATGCGTACCGTCTCCCGTGTGGAGCGTATCCTCTTTCCCATCATGGTTACTCTCTTTATTGTGTTGGTCCTGCCGCCCGTCGCTCCGTTGGTCGGCATGTTGATGCTGGGCAATCTTTTTAGAGAGAGTGGGGTTACGGTCCGACTGTCCAATACGGCGCAAAACGAGCTGATTAACATCGTTACCATTTTACTGGCGCTATCGGTGGGAGCAACGATGAATGCTGCCAGTTTCCTTACCCCTGATACCTTGCTCATCATCGGTATGGGTCTGGTGGCCTTTGCCGGGGGCACCGCGGCCGGTGTCCTGTTGGGCAAAGTGTTCTACTGGCTCAGCGGTGGCAAAATCAACCCCATGATCGGGGCCGCTGGCGTGTCGGCAGTACCCATGGCCGCCCGGGTGGTACAACGCGTGGGTCGAGAGGCCAACCCAGAGAATCACCTGCTCATGCATGCTATGGGCCCCAACGTGGCGGGTGTCATCGGTACAGCAGTGGCAGCGGGTGTTATTCTCGTTGTCTTGGGCTGACCATCACCATGAGGGGCAAAGGAGGAGGCATTGATACCTCCTCCTTTGTTCTGGGCAGGACAATGGGCCCAAAAAAGAGAATGCGATGCTAGATAATGAACTCCCCAACTGCGTTTCAATATCACCAATACACATGCGGAGGCTAGTCTAACATGGATCTTTTGGCTGGAATCAAACGCGGCGATCGGTTGGCTTTGGCCCGGGCGATCACCGCCGTGGAGAATCGTGATGAGGGTCGCCGGGAGCTGGTCCGGTATGCCTACCGCCACGCTCGCGGCACGCATATTGTTGGAGTGACGGGTCCCCCGGGCGTGGGGAAGAGCACCCTGGTCGACGGGCTGGCGGCCTGCTATCGGAAGCAAGGGCATACTGTGGGCATTGTGGCCGTGGATCCCACCAGCCCCTTTACGGGCGGCGCGTTGTTGGGAGACCGGGTACGTATGCAGCGCCACGGTCTCGATGAGGGTGTGTTCATTCGCAGCTTGGCTACCCGGGGCTCGCTGGGTGGACTTTCGCGGGCGACCGGCGAAGTCATCCGGCTCATGGATGCTTTTGGCTTTGATGTGATCATGGTGGAGACCGTAGGAGCCGGACAGTCGGAAGTGGACATCATGCGTTTTGCTGGCACGGTGGTGCTGACCATGGCTCCTGGACTTGGCGACGACATACAGAGCATCAAAGCGGGGATCATGGAGATCGCCGACGTCTTTTGCATCAACAAAGCCGACCGCGACGGAGTAGACCGTACGATAACCGAGATTCGCATGATGCTGGATCTGCGTCCGACCCAAGGTTGGCGTCCGCCCATCATCAAAGCGGTAGCCAGCCGTGATGAAGGGTTGGAGGAACTGAAAGAAGAAGTGGTGAAGCACCAAGCGTACCTGAAAAGCAGCGGGGATTTGGCCGCTCGACAACTGGACACCTTCCGGGCGGAAGTGGAAGAAATACTCAAAGACCGTTTAGTCAATGCCGTCATGCGCCAAGCCAAGGCAGAACTGGCAGACGCATTCGACCGAGTTCGGAGCGGAGAGCTTGACCCCATTGATGTTGCCGAACGGTTGATGGCCGAATACATTGACCGCTAGCCGGAAGTCGATAGCACGGGAAGGTTGACGATCCTTTCATGAGTGAGGACAGGACGTGGATCAAGCATTGCGGCCTGCTGTTTGTGGGCTGGGTGGTCATGTACGCGAATCGCTCCGCCATCCCGGCCTTGTTAGGACTCATGGGGGCCGAATGGGATATAAGCCGTGCACAGCTGGGTCTGATTAGCAGCGCCTTCTTTGTGGCTTACACAGCATTTCAGGTTCCGAGCGGGTATTTGTCCGACCGCTGGGGCCCTCGGCCCGTGATCCTGGGAGGACAGGCCTGGCAAGGTCTGGCGGGACTGGGCGCGGCTCTTTCTGGTCCTTTTTTGCTCTTCACCGCCTGGCGCACCTTGGTCGGCGTGGGCCAGGGTGCTTATTATGCTCCGCAGTATGCGATGGCGACAGAACTGGTTCCCCGCGAGCGAAGAGCCACCGCACTGGCGTGGGTGAACAGCGGCATGGCCGCTGGTACCCTGTTTGGTTTGGCTGTGGCCGGGGTCATGGCGTATCTATGGCAGTGGCCCTGGCGGTTGGTGCTGATGTTCCTTTCCGGGCTGGGGCTGGGGGTTTTTGGGTTGATGAGTCGCCTCTTGCCCCCCGTCTCCAAAGCCTCAGTTGCTCCGGGCCCTCAGGCCGGGGTCCTCACGCACCGGGCCTTGCGCTCGGCACTAGGAGCCGCCTTCACGACGATGTATGGTCTTTACACCATCTTGAGCTGGACACCATACTACCTGCAGAACGTAATGGGTTTGACCGGTCAGGCCGCCAATGTATGGGCCAGCGTGGTGCCGGCCGTCGCCATTCCCGCCGGGATACTGGCGGGTGTTTGGGCGGATAAACCCCGGGGCCGACATGTTATGTTGTACTTGGTGCCACTGGGGGGCGTGGCCCTTGTGCTTGTTTCCATTCCCAGCATTCTAGCGGTGGGAGTGGGTCTGGTCCTCTATGGAATGGCCGGCAAAATGGTACTGGATCCTCTTTTTGTTGCCACCCTGACGGACGCTGTGCCCAAAGCCGTGCGGGGGAGAGCCTTTGCTTTTCTCAATTTGGCCAGCTCGATGGCAGCGGTTCTTGCGCCGACCGTCACCGGGTATTTGGCTGACCTAACCGGCTCGTTTGCCCCGGGATTCTTCCTGGCGGCGCTGGCACATGTGCCGGCTTGGTTCTTGGTAAAGCGATTACACACGGAGGTGACTGCAGGTGTTGGAGATGTTGGAGTTTGCCCAGCAACTGGTGGGGATTGCGGGTGAATCCGGACAAGAGGAAGAGGTGGCGCGACGGGTCAAGGAGCAGTTGGAATCCCTTTCGTTCGATGATGTGTGGGTAGATGATGCTGGTAACGTCCTAGCCCGTATCAAAGGAAAGAAGAAACACTCCCAGCGGACGGTGCTTTTTGATGCGCATATGGATACGGTGGGGGTTGAGGATGCCGGGGCATGGCAGTACCCTCCCCATGGAGGCCAAATCGTCAAAGGTCGTCTCTACGGCCGTGGGGCTGTGGATATGCGGGGAGCGCTCGCTGCCATGGTGTATGGTCTTGCCTCCCTTGATCGTCATCAGCTTGAAGGGCAGGTCTATTTCTCCGCGTCCGTATGTGAGGAAATATTGGAAGGAGCGGCATTCTCGCAGGTTCTGACGGCCACAGAGCCCGATAGTGTGGTCATTGGAGAGCCTACCGGACTGGCTGTAGCCTGTGCGCAGCGAGGAAGGGCCGAATTGGCTTTGCAGGTGCAAGGAAAGACAGCTCATTCTGCCTGGCCCACCCGGGGGCTTTGTGCAGTGGAAGGCTTTTGCCGAGCTCACTTGGCTATGATGGAGTTAGAACCACCGGAGCATCCTCAATTGGGCAAGGGCATTACTGTGCTGACGGACGTGGTGTCAACGCCTTATCCCGGCCGGTCGGTGGTGCCCTTTATGTGTCGCGCTACCCTGGACCGTCGCCTCCTTCCCGGTGAGAAGATAGAAGATGTTGTGCACGAATTGATGCAGAAGGCACAAAGCGCCACGAGCCTGCCACTTCAGCTCGAGGTGGTGGAAGGCGAGGTGGTGACCTACACCGGATATGAGATCAAGAGGAGAAAACTCTTTTTGCCCTGGGAACTCTCGGCGCGTCATCCTCTGGTGACCAGTGCCAGGGATGCCCTCCGTGCCAGAGGGTTACCGGCAGAATTGACCACGTATGCCTTCTGTACCAATGGCAGTGCTTCGGCCGGAGAACGAGGGATACCCACCATTGGTTTTGGGCCGGGGGAGGAAAGCGAGGCTCATCAAGCAGATGAATCGGTTTCTATCGATGAGTTGAAGGCGGCCATGGAAGGATACCAGGCGTTGGCTTTGGGTTTGAGCATGCATCCCTCCCGTCAATTATCCCTTCTGGACCTGTAGTGGCGCTACGGGGTCTTTGTCGTGCTGGGTGTATCCATCGATGACCGCATGGATGAAGTGGGCCAATCCATTGTCGTCATGCCGGCCTATGACGCTGTCGGCCACCGCCTTGACCGCTTCGGGTGCGTTGCCCATGGCGACACCCCAACCAGCCCACTTGAGCATGTCTACGTCGTTGATATCGTCGCCTACGGCGATGACCTCATGGGGCCTGACTCCCAATTGCTGGCTCAAGAAGACAAGTCCGTCGGCCTTGCCCACCGCAGGCAGGATTTCGAAGATCCAAAGCCCCTGATGATCGGTGGTGAAGAGGGAACGAATCGGGAGCCCGGTGAGATGGGGTGTGGCCATGCTGCGGGCTGCGTCCGCTACGTCCTGTTGGTCAGCGACCATTAACCGCACCACAGCCAATTTGCAGTCTAGCAGCGAACTGACATTCTTCAGAGTACCCTGTTCCTCCGTGATCTTGTGACGCGTTGGGCCCCAGACGGGACGGCCGCTGTAGAGGTTGGGAAGCATCAGACCGTTTCCATAAGCAAACACGGTGAACGCTTCTTTCTCCCATGAGCGGATGACCTCCTGCAGCTGGGAAAGATCAAGGTGGTGACAGGATAGTAGTTTGGTCCCGTCCATGACCACCGCTCCGTTAAAGGCCACAAAGGGAGTGGTGATACCCAACTGGTCTGTCACCATCCGAACATGGGGCGTGCGCCGCCCGCTAACCAGATAGACCATAAGACCACTTTGCTCGGCGCGCCGGACCGCTTGCTTCACTTGATTTGTGATGACCCCGCGGCTGTTGGTCATGGTCCCATCGATATCCAGTGCTAAGACGCGATAGGCAGACAACACAATCCTCCTTCAATGATGACTCCCAAGAAACTCCTTCAGGAAACAGGCCCGGCCCACTCACCGATGACAAGGCCGGCCGCCGCTCTGGCTGCTTTGCGGGGTGTCTTCGGCTCCGGCCAGGCATGCCAGTCATCCGGTGGCTCGTTGCCGGTACACGGTCTGAGCGGCTCGAACTGTCAGACTCTCCCTGACGGGTCAACAAAGCGTTATCGCGATGCAAGACTCCGCCATAGTGATAGTGATCGATTCGGCGAGAAATGTCGATTTCCTGCTAATTGCGAATAATGGGAAAACATGATGAGTAGGCCTCGGGCCACCTAGGTTTCCATCAGATGATCGAGAAAGTGGGCCAGTCCATCGTGGTCGTGGTCACCGATGGTCACATCAGCGGCTGTTTGCACCTCCTTGGTGGCGTTACCCATGGCCACCCCCAAGCCCGCTTGCTGCAACATATCCACATCGTTCACGTTGTCTCCTACCGCAATCACTTCTTGCGGTTGAAGGCCGTAATGCGAGCAGAGGAAGTGGATGCCGTCTGCCTTGGACGTGAGCGGATAGACCTCAAAGTACCAACTCTCGTCATAGTGGCGGCTCAAGTAGGTGCGAGTAGCGCCTGTGCGGACATAGGGAGCGGTGAGTCTCTCGGCTTCTAGCGCTGCTTTCTTATCGCTCATCACCATGAGGCGGAGCGGTTCCCAGCTTTGGCGCGCTACTGAGTCCAGACGCATCATATGATTGCCCTCTTCTTTCACGTAGGATGCGGCGCGGGGCCAGACGGGTTGCAGACTGTAGTAGACATCAGGTCCGGTGGTGGTATCGCGGTATGAGAAGAAAGGGATGTGCGCTTGTTCCCAGGCCAAGACAATGGGGTCGGAAATGGCCCGTGAAAGGTAGCGGGTCTTTATGGGCATCAAACTGACCGGGTCAGTGATGATGGCTCCGTTGAAGGCGACCAGCGGAGTGGTGATGCCCAGGGTCTGAGCTAATGGCTGCATTTTACGGGGGCGGCGGCCGCTAAGCAGGCATACCAACCAACCACGGTCACGGGCGCGGGCTATGCTGTCCGCCACGCGGGCGGTCAATTCGCCCTGGCTGTTGAGTATGGTGCCGTCAATATCGAGTGCGATCAGCTTATACATGATAACCTCCCTCGGCTTCCATGGCAAAAGAGTTCGTTCTTGCCGCGGAGCTTCCCTGCTCGGGGGGCCACAAGAAGGGTGGCTGTGTTTCGGGTAGGAAACCGCAAACGTGCCCCATGAGAAGTCAGCGCTCCAGGCAACTCTCCTCTGCGGCGAGCGATCGGTTGTGTACGAACAGCGGTAGTCCTAAACGATGGTTTTGGTCGGCGAGGATGGCCAGGGTGGGCCCATACCGTTGGCATCCCAGTAGACCGCCGTCCCCGGTGTACCCGGTCAGGCCAAGAGGGGATTCTGGTTGTGGCGCTCAAAGCAAGTTAGCCTCTTCATGCCGGCGGGCCTGCCAGTTCCTGCAACTGGCGGAAGATGAGCTCCAGATCCCCAAGCTTGCTGGCCTTTTGGCATTGTCCGAAGAGGGGCATAAGGACATGTAAGGGGATCGCATCATCATTATGCATGCTTTCCAGGACGTATATGATATCACGCCGGGCGCTGGTTACATCCGTGGGCACCGTTCCATTTAGCAGCCTCTCTACCGTCTGTTTTCGGCTCAGGCGGGTGTCTTCCCGGACTTGTCTGACAAATGCGCAAAACTCTGTTAGGGCGTCTTTTGGCCATTGATAACGAGTCCCCGCCAAGTTTTCCCTAAGGTGCGCCTCGTTGGTCGTGGAGGTGAGAACGCAAGCAATCTGATCATGGGCCAGTGCCCAGGCGACCAATAGTTGGGTCGGCGGTCTCTCCAGCTCGCGGCCGAGTTCCCCGAGGCGAGCGACGATGCGGCGCCCTGCGCTGAGGTTTTCCCGCCGAAACAAGGGGTCATGGTTGCGAATGTCCCCCGGTGTCAAAGACACCGGACCGTTGAAACGTCCGGTGAAGAGGCCGCGACCGGTCACGCTGTAGCCGATAAGCGAAACCGCCGGGGCCTGTTTGGCCACACGAAAGAAAGGAGAAGAAGCTAGGGGGTGCCATTCCATCATCACAGTGGAAAACAGACCCGACGCCAAGTACGTTTCCAAGCGCTGGGAACAAACGTGCGACAAACCACAGCGGCGGATCTTACCGGCTGCCCTGAGCAAGGTGAGTGATTCGATCACCGGCTCGTGCGGCATGGACTCGTCATCATAATGAAGGTGATAAAGGTCGATGTAATCGGTCTTGAGGCGGCGAAGACTGTCCTCACAGGCCGTGATGACGGCGGCCTTCACGTTGACAGGCGTGGTCTCAGGGGGGAGGAGGAACTTGCTGGAAATCAGCACGTGCTCGCGCCGGCAAGAGAGTGCACGTCCGAGCCAAACTTCCCCTTCCCCGTACGAGGGTGCGGTGTCGAACAGGGTCACTCCCTCGTCGCGGGCCACTTGCACCAGCCGGACGAAATTCTCTTCGTCAACACCACCGTAGACACCGGCCACGTGGTATGATCCCAGGCCCAAGCGGGAGAGGGGGCGGTCGTCTGGCATTTGCATCATAACATCCTCCCTTCGTAGTTATATGAATATTCTCTATTCACGGCCTGAGTCCTTGCCGATGAAGGGTGAAAAAAAGGGCGTTCGGGTGGATCCGTCCCGAACGCCCCGGCCGTAGACTAGCTTAGTGGGTGAGCATGCCCCCATCCACGTAGAGTATATGGCCGGTGATGTAATCGGCATCATCCGAGGCCAGAAAGGTTACGGCACTGGCGATATCACGCGGTACCGCCACGCGCTTTTTCGGGATCAGGGCGTGATAGCGCAGCAATCGTTCGGGATCCTGGGCCAAGCGCCCGTGGCTGTCGACGGTGCCCGGTCCCACGGCATTGACATTGATGCCCAGCGGTCCCAGATCGTACGCCATGGCTTTGGTAAGCATGGCCACACCCGCTTTGGAGGCGGCGTAATGAACCTGATCAGGGAAGGCGATTTCCGCCTCCACCGAGGCGATATTGATGATCTTGCCGCTTACGCCCTCTTGCAGAAAATGTCTCACGGCAGCCTGACTGGCAAGAAAGACGCCCTTCATATTGACATCCACCATGCGATCCCATTCATCTTCTGTGATGTCCACCAAGTGCTTGCGCCCCATGACACCGGCGTTATTGACCAGGATATCCAGCTGACCGTAGGTTTGGAGGGTATGCTGCACCATCTCATCAACCAGGTGTTTGATGGTGACATCCACCGTCAAGGACAGTGCCTGACCACCTTGGCGCTGGATGAGCTGTGCTGTTTCTTCCGCTTCTGCGGTGAGGATATCGGCAATGACAATCTTGGCACCCTCCTCCGCCAAGCGCTGGGCGATGCCACGACCAATACCACGGGCCGCTCCGGTGACAATGGCGACCTTTCCTTCCAGACGCATGTTTGATTTCATCCTCCTCTTTCATTACAGGGCCTGTTAATAGCGAAGGCGGGGCGCTTGGGTCTGTTCGCCCAACAACTCCTGGCGCACCAAGGCCAGAGGAATCGACCCCAACGACAACAGCCGGTCATGGAATTCCTTGAGGTGAAAGGCATCGCCCCGCTCTTGTTGGTAGTCATTACGAAGGTTGAGAAGCACGTTGCGCCCTACCAGATAGCTGGAAGGCTGGGTGGGAGATGTGGTGTAACGGCGGATCTCGCCTTCCGCCCACAGGCGTTCGAAGCGAACCTTATCCATGAGTAGCTGCGTCGCTTCTTCAAACCCCATATTGGCTGTGTGCAATCCCGTGTCAATGACGATACGGACGCCACGCCACAGTTCATTGCGCAGCTGCACCAACCGATCGCGGGGGTCATTCAGAAAGCCTGCCTCGTACATCATTTCTTCTGTGTAAAGGCCCCAACCTTCACCGTATATGGTGTCAAATGAGCTCTTGCGGATGTCGGACCGATGCAGTTTGCTGTAGTAACCCTGCAAGTGATGGCCGGGATAGCATTCATGCAAGGTGATCGCGCGCATGAAGTGGTAGTTATTGTCCCGCAGATGTTGCTTTTGTTTCTCCCAGGGTTGCTCTGTGTCTACCGGGGTCATGAACCAGTAGCCTTGATTTGCCTGTTCGAAAGGTCGCACCATGCTAAAGTGGCCCATGGGAAAGCGGGACAGAAGAAAGACGGGGGTCGGGGCCATGTCGCAACGCTCGCCCGGTGGAATTGTCACCAGTTCCTTCTCTTGCACGAAGTCGCGGCAGCGCTCAATCTCCTTTTGATAAGCGGTTAGGAGTTCATCGGGCTGGCAATGGTCCTCCTTCACCAGATCCATCACTTCGGCCCAGTCTTTGCCCGCAACGATGCGGCTTGCTACCTCGGTCAGCTTCTCCAGAGAATTTTCGATGCTCCACAGGCCAAATTCGTGCAGCTGATCACTGTCCAGATCCAGGAGAAACTTGTCGCGAAGCAAGGCGTCAAAGTATGTCTTGCCCACGGCATAGGAACCACGAGCTCGGGGCGCCAGTTCCTCCAAGAACTGTCTGAACTCTGCGTTGGCTTCACTGGCTGCGATAGCAGCTTCCTGTAAGGCCAGAGCCTTTTCGGGGACTTGTTCTGACATTTCGGGGACGGCGCCCTGCAGGAATTTGTCCAGTCCCAGGCTGGAAGCAATAGCGATGTCCACCCACAGTGGCGGTGCTTCCTCGCTCGTGTTGGCCTTGCCCACGTCCAACAGGGCGGGGATTCCCTGCATGCGGCGAACAAGCGCCCGGACCCGTTCGGGTAAGGGCGCATAGTCCCTTTCCAGCAAGCTGTGCAGGCCTCTACCGGCGATTTCTGGATATTGGTAGGGAGCGCGTTCCCATAGCCTGAGTTGGGAATCCCTGAGGCGTGCCTCCAGCTCTAGGCGGATCAGTTGGTAATCAATGCGGTCGTCAGCCGTTTTCAAGCTGCCTATAGGAAGGTCATTTAGATCATGTAACATAGTGCTGGTGCTGCGTTCACGGGCTTGTAGCCCCCCTTGGGATAGGTCGGGCCATTCACTGTCATGGGTGTGTATACCCATGCCGGATGCCCCCACTGGATCGTGGTACCAGCGTTGCTCCAGATAGCGCTGGCACAGCTGGGCAAACGTATCGTCAGGCATGGTGATCTCTCCTCTGCATAAGTCTTGCAACCCCTTTGCAAAGCTTCCACACAATGCGTGAGACTCCTGTCCTTTGGTCAAAGAGAAACCCCGGGGCCCATCTCCTAGCGCGTGCTGGGAAGGACAACGCTGGGTGAATAGCCAATGGCGTACGTATGAATACGTGCGGATGCCAGGAGGGAGAACACGATGACGCGCTCGCTTGCGAACCACCGGTCGTTGCCTGCATTTAAGCTGGAACGATACTTTGCCCGCTACGAGTTTACCGTGCCTCATCAGCTGGCCAGTTCCGATGCTGAATCCTTTAGCATCGGCGAGCTGTTGGCCCTTGACCCCCAAGCTCGCGCAGGCTTTGAGGCCTTAGGGCTCGGCTACACCGAAGCCGCCGGTCATCCCCAACTGCGCGAGACGCTGGCAAGCCTCTATCAGACATGTGGTGCCCAAAACCTTCTGGTACATGCTGGCGCCCAAGAGGCAATCTTCACGTGGGCGCTGGCCGCTTTGGCGCCCGGGGATCACGTGATCGTGCAATTTCCCTGTTACCAGTCCCTTGCTGAGATGGCCCGTTGGAGGGGCTGTGATGTTACGTTGTGGGCCATGCGCGAACGGCAAGGAGTATGGGAACTGGACATGGAGGAACTGGAGGCGGCCCTGGGCGAGCGCACGCGCGCCATCATCATCAATACCCCCCACAATCCGACCGGATATTGCTTCACACCAGAGGAGATGGAGCGTTTGGTCGCTTTAGCGCGCTCACATGATCTGTTCCTCCTGGCCGATGAAGTCTACCGCTACAGCGAATATGAGGAGTGGATCCGCCTGCCCTGGGTGTGTGACCTCTATGAGCGGGCCCTGTCCATTGGCGTCATGTCCAAGTCCTTTGGCTTGGCCGGTCTGCGCTTGGGTTGGGCGGCCAGTCAGGATGCGAGCTTGCTTGATGCCATGGCCCGGATAAAGGACTACACTTCCATCTGTACCAGCGCTCCCAGTGAATTCCTGGCCCAGCTTGCTCTTTGCCACCGTGACCGGCTCTTAGAGCGAAATCTCTCGCTCATCCAGCGCAACCTGGATCTGGCAGACGAATTTTTTGCTGAATTTGCCCAGCTGTTTGTTTGGCGGCGACCCAAGGCCGGTACCATCGCCTTCCCCCGCTTGTGCCAAGAAGGAGCCGATGACTACTGCCGTCGTCTCATCCAGGAGGCAGGAGTCTTGCTCCTGCCGGCCAGCCTGTATGACTTCGGAGACCATCATGTTCGCATCGGCTTTGGCCGGCAGGACTTCCCACGGGGCCTGCAGCGCTGGAGAGACTACTGTCGCGAACAGCTGTCATGATGCACCGGTGGCGTGAGTCGCCCCTCATGCAGGCACCGGCCGGGCTTTTTACTCAAACAAAGGGAGCCATTCCCCGTAACCTTCTTTTTCCATGTCTTCTTTGGGGATAAAGCGCAAAGCGGCGGAATTGATGCAGTAGCGCAGTCCGCCCTGCTCGCGGGGACCATCATCAAAGACATGGCCCAGATGGGCATCGCTCATCTTTGCCCGTACTTCGGTTCGGCGCATGTTGTGGCTGCGATCTTCTGCTTCGTTCAGGGTCTCTCGGTTCAGAGGACGAGAGAAGCTCGGCCACCCACAACCGGCGTCGAACTTGTCCCGGGAGCTAAAGAGCGGCTCTTTGGTGATGATATCAACGTAAATGCCGTCGCGCGTCTCATTCCAGTAGGGGTTGGAGAACGGTGGTTCTGTCCCGTTATTCTGCGTGACGTGAAACTGCATGGGAGTCAGTTTCTCTTTGAGTTCCTGCTTGGAGGGACAGCACATGTCATCATCTCCTCTTCACAATGGCAGTTTTGCCTTTAGGATACCACACTCTCACCCGTTTGCGTGAAGCCGCATTTTGTGCCAATGGAGGAAGGGGGCAGGTGATCGTCGAAAGCCAAGACGTAGTGGCTAAGGGAAGCGAAGGGACGTGTGAACATGAGCGTGCATCGGGACAAATTGGAACAAGCCGTGGCGCTGCTGCGGGAGAAGGATCTGGACTGCTGGATGATGCTGGATCGCGAGTCGGGCACCATGGGCCAAAGTGACCCCAGTTTGGACCTTTGGCTACCCACAACCATCATTGGGCTTACCGTGTTCATGATTACCAAGGAGGGCGAGGCCTATGCCGTGGTGGCCAATTATGATGTCGAGAACTTGGCATCCACGGGGTTATTCACGAAAGTGGTAGGCTATGAGTTGGACATTCGCGAACAGCTGCTGCCGCTGTTGCAAGAACTCGATCCCGCCCGCATTGGGTTGAATTACAGCGCGGATAATTTCACCGCTGACGGTCTCAAATACGGCCTGCGGTTGAAACTCGAGGAACTTCTATCGGGCACACCATATCTTGAGAGGCTGACCACGGCCGAGGATGTGGTCAGTGCCTTAAGGGGGCGCAAAGTGGCCCGGGAAGTGGATTTGCTCAAAGCCGCCTGTCAGACTACGGCCCAGATCTGGGATGCCCTCACCGACTACCTGCGTCCGGGGATCACGGAGATGGATGCGATGAAGTTCATCCACCAAAAATGTGATGAACTGGGCGTTCAGACCGGATGGGACCGCCGCTGGTGCCCCGGAATTACGGCGGGTCCCGAGTCGGTGGCAGGCCACAACGCACCCAGTGCTACGCTCAAGCTGCAGGAGGGCACGCTCTTTTCCATCGATTTTGGGGTCAAGCAAGACGGCTATGTGTCTGATCTGCAGCGCACTTGGTATTTACCCAGCGCTAGCCAACCCCAGCCCCCGGCCGAAGCTCGCCAGGCCGGGGAAGTTGTGCGCCGGGCCATACGCGCGGCCAAGGACGCGATGCGTCCGGGCATGCACGGGTATGAGATCGACGCCATCGCCCGCAGCACATTGGTGGAAGCGGGTTACCCCGAATACAAGAGTGCGCTGGGGCATCAAGTGGGGCAGGGAGCTCACGATGGCGGCGTGGTTCTTGGTCCGCGGGATTGGCCGCGTTATGCCAAGATTTCTGCAGGCATGCTCGAAGTAGGCAATGTGTTTACCTTGGAGCCGGGGGCAAAGACAAGCATTGGGCGCTACGGGGCCGAGGAAATGGTGGTTGTCACCGAGCAGGGAGCCGAGTGGCTCATTGCTCCTCAAGAGGAGATCTGGCTGGCCAACCCACATCGCTAGAGAGGGAGCAATGCCCGGGTCGTCAGGATCCGGGCATTGCTTGTGCCAGTATCCAGAGGGGGATTTCTGGGGGCAGGAGTCGTGGCGATCAGAGCAAAGGAATGGCTTCATCAGGTCAAGGATCAGGCACGGAGTCTTTGGTAGCCAAGATGTGGACGCCGGCCAGCCCCCGGCCCAGCGCTCCCTTTCCATCTCATCCTGACCGAGGAGAACCGGCCCTGTATTGTGCAGGATGTGCAATCAACAAAGTTGTCCGCGTCCCCATAATAGATCGTAAAGTGAGGAGAGACTATCATTGACAGTGTAGCCAGAGCTTTTCTATAATGGAAAAGGTATAGGAAGGGGTGAGAACTGTGCGACTGCATGGACCCGATGAACCGGTGTATACCATCGGCGTTGCCGCTCGTCTGCTTGGCGTTTCCACGCAGGTGCTGAGACAGTTCGACCGGGAGGGGTTGCTTGATGTAGCCCGAACCGATGCCAACACGCGACTTTACTCTGAAAATGATATGCGCTTGTTGGCCCGCATCCTTTACTTGCATCGCTGCCAGGGCATAAACCTGGCTGGTATCAAAGCTCTGTTGGAGATGGAACGTGCCATGGATCGTGCCGTGGATTCAGGCGGCCCGACGGCGGCGCCAAAGCACGTTAAGATGTAGGAGGTGCATCAGATTTGGCAAAAATTGTTGGAATTGACCTGGGGACGACCAACTCGGTGGTCTCGGTAATGGAAGCGGGCAAACCCACAGTCATCATCAATGCAGAGGGTTCGCGTTTGACCCCGTCGGTCGTGGGTTTCTCGCGGGGGGGCGAACGGCTGGTAGGGCAGATGGCCCGGCGTCAAGCCGTTCTTAACTCCCAGAACACGGTAGCTTCGATTAAGCGCTTCATGGGTAGGCGCTACGATGAGGTTGATCTGGAGCGGGAGCGATCTCCTTATGACATTGTCAAAGGGGACAGTCAGGATGTCAGGGTGAAGATCCCGGCTATTGATAAAAACCTGACGCCGGAAGAGATTTCCGCCATGATCTTGCGCAAACTCAAAGAGGATGCGGAAGCGTACTTAGGTGAACAGGTTACGCAGGCGGTGATCACAGTACCCGCTCACTTCAACGACTCGCAGCGTCAGGCCACCAAGGATGCCGGGCGCATTGCCGGCCTGGAGGTGCAGCGCATCATCAATGAACCAACGGCTGCTTCTTTGGCCTATGGATTGGATAAGAAGTCCAACGAAACGATTCTGGTATGGGATTTGGGGGGAGGCACCTTTGATGTCTCCATTTTGGAAGTAGGAGATGGTGTTTTCGAAGTCAAGTCCACTGCCGGGGATACCCACCTCGGAGGCGATGACTACGACCAGCGCGTGGTAGATTATCTGGCGGACCTGTTCAAGCGCGATGAAGGCATTGACCTAAGAAAGGACCGTCAGGCATTGCAACGTCTGATGGAGGCGGCGGAAAAGGCCAAGCAAGAGCTGTCCTCAGTGCTGGAGACCACCATCAGCCTGCCCTTCATCACCGCTGACCAGTCGGGTGCCAAGCACATGGAGGCCAAACTGACCCGGGCGAAGTTTGAGGAACTGACCGAGGAATTGACGAACAGGACCGTCGGACCGTTTAAGCAAGCTCTGGAGGATGCCAAACTCACAGCTGACCAGCTGGATGAGGTCATTCTGGTGGGTGGGGCTACGCGGATGCCTGTCATTCAGGAACTGGTCAAGAGACTTACGGGCAAGGATCCTCACCGGGGGGTTAACCCTGATGAAGTGGTGGCCGTGGGTGCGGCCATTCAGGCCGGGGTACTGGCTGGTGATGTCAAGGATGTCGTACTTCTGGACGTAACGCCTCTGACCCTGGGTATTGAGACCCTTGGGGGTGTAAGCACAACGCTCATTTCGCGTAACACCACCATTCCCACCCGCAAGAGCCAAACCTTTACCACAGCGGCGGACGGGCAGACGCAGGTAGAAATCCATGTCTTACAGGGAGAACGACCCATGGCAAAAGACAACCGGACCTTGGGACGTTTCCACTTGACCGGAATTCCGGCGGCGCCACGTGGGGTTCCGCAGATTGAAGTGACCTTTGATATTGACCAAAATGGCATACTCAACGTCACCGCCAAGGATGTGGGAACCGGGCGGGAGCAAAAGATTACCATCACAGCATCCACCCAGCTGTCCCGCGAAGAGGTGGACAATATGGTGGACGAAGCCGAGAAGCATGCCGAGGAGGATGCCAAGCGCAAAGAGACCATCGAGCTGCGAAACCAGGCAGATGGCTTGGCTTATGGTGTGGAGAAAAATCTGAAGGAAGTCGGCGACAAGCTGGCGCCAGAGGAACGGGAGAAGGTAGAATCTGCTCTCACAGCTCTCAAGGAAGCGCTGGAAGGCGAGGATGCCGATGCCATCCGGCAGACCATGGAGGCACTGCAGCAAGCATCCTACAAGCTCGCCGAAGAACTCTACAAGCAAAAAGACGCAGACGGCGGTGGGGCGGAAGAGGAATCACCCCCCGATGAGGACGTGATGGACGCAGAGTTCAAGGATAGAGAGGATAACGAGGAGCAATAGGTGGTGAAGCAGGTGACCGAAGAGACGACTCGTCACAAGACGGCAGGTGACAATGATCAAGATGAGCTAGATGCGCTGCGAGACCAGCTCGCTGAAGCACAGGCCCAGGCCGAGGAGAATTGGAATGCCTTCCTGCGGGCCCGGGCTGATCTGGAGAACTACCGCAAGCGGGTGGAGAGAGATTTTGAGCGACGCGTGCGCAGAGGCAAAGAAGACCTGCTTTTGGCGCTCTTAGGGGTCATGGATGACTTTGATCGCGCTCTGGCCACAGCGGATGAGGCGGGTTTCCGGCAGGGAGTGGAGATGATCTACCGCCAGCTGGAGAAGACCCTAATCCAGGAGGGTGTGGAATCGGTACCGGCGGTGGGAGAGCCCTTCGATCCGGCCGTTCATGAGGCCGTGGCCGCATGGGAGTGCGATGAGTATGACGAGGAGACCGTGACCGACGAGATCCGCCGGGGGTACTTATACGGTGGGGATTTGCTGCGCTGTGCCCGGGTGCGCGTGGCTCGTCCGTCCGGCGAATAGTCAGATCCGTTCACAAGGGGCCGTGTTGCTCTGGTGGCACACGGCCTCTTTCCCATAAATCACCAACACGCTCGCTAGCTTACGGGAAGAGGAAGAAACGCACCGTGCCCACCACCCACCTACCCTAGTGGGAAGGTGAATTCATCCGGTTTCACGAATAGTGAGCACATTACGAGTTGGGGGGTACGCCGATGTTTGTCAAAGACATTATGAGTTTTGAGCCTGTTACCGTGAGACCCGATGATCCGCTCGACAACGTGATCGCCACGATGCGCGAGAACCATTTTGAAGTGTTGCCGGTGGTGGAGAACAAAGAGGTAGTAGGCATCATTACAGCGTGGGATTTCTTGCGTACGAGCCTGGATCAGGAAG
>SLSY01000109.1 GCA_007130145.1 Bacillota bacterium | reverse complement strand
CCTTGCGGGCAATGGCCCGGGTCTCCTTGACGGCCTGTGTGATAACGCCAAGAGGTACTTCCGCCTCTTCGGGGGAAGCGGTGAACTGGCCATTATGGTAAACCCACCGGAAGGGGGTGATGCCTTCCTGCATCAGGGCGGTGCCCGGGCCCCGGACGGCTTCCACCACCGTCTCCCGCAGGCCCGTAAGGGGGTTGCGATTAAAGGAAACCCCGGAAACCAGAGGCTCGACCATTTCCTGGACCAGAACGGCCATGCGCAATCCTTTCTCGGCCAAGTCCAGCCGCTTGGCATATGCTCTGGCTTCCGGTGATTCCAAGCTTTCCCACACCGAAATGACCGCTTTTAGCAGGGCCTCATGGCCCAGCACATGCAAGTGGCTCTGGAATTGGCCGGCATAGGACTGGTGGAACTGGTCTTCCACATCCGCTGATGAACGCACCGCATACTGTCGGGAGGAATCCAACCGGGCTTCTATCTCCAGTTGCAGTGGGGCCAGGTCCCGGGTCTGCCTGTATCTCTCATAGGTTGGCCAGGGTATCACATAGGTTTCGGGCACCTTGAACCCCATTTTCTTGAGCTTAAACAGGTTGGCTCCCTTTGCCCCCATGGCATCCAGGCTAGCTTCTCGTAAGGTCAGGACGTTAAAGCCTCTTTTCACTCGCCATCTCCCTCCCAAAAAGCTCGTGGCTCACTTCTTCTTGAGGCCCAGCTTGTCCAGGATCTTCAGCATAGCGCGTCCCTTGGGCATCTGTTCCATGATGGCCCGTTCGCTGATGATCTTTCCTTTGCCCTTTCTGAGGTATTCTTTGGCATCCACCGCGAAGTTGATAAAATAGAGGATGTTCAATACAACGGCAAACAGTATGTACGCAATATCACCGGTCCGGAACCAAAACCAGGGAATCAGCAGTAGCATGGGTAGAGTGAAGGTGAGCATCATGCTCCTTAGCAGGATCATTCCCACGATGAACCCTGCTGCTACGGTTGCCATGATACCCAGGGGATCGATAACCAGCAGGCTCCCGTACGTCGCCGAAAGGCCACTGCCTCCTTTAAAGCGGTAGTAAATAGGCCAGTTGTTGCCCGCCACCGAAAAGATGGCTGCCACCAAGTGGTAGTTCTGTCCAGGGAAAAGCAGCCTCCATCCCAGGACAGGCAGAAAGACCTTTGCCATATCCAATGCACCGATTATGCAACCGGCCCTCCAGCCCAAGGCCATGGATGCAGTCGTGGCGTTGGGGGGCCTTTGATATTCCTCTCCGGTAGCGGGGTCAGTGACCACGATGGAGGACAGGTCCAAGTCCGGTGATAGAGTCTTTGTCACGACCCGGGTAAAGGAAAGAGAACCTATCAGGTACCCCGAGAGGGCCGATAGAAGAAGTAGGGGCAGCATATCTCACCACCTCAAATCTTTGAGTCCCAAAATACTCTGCGTCCTGATTCCAGCAAGCTACGTTAGCAACCCTGGGGAATTTCGGCGATACTCAATAGCTCAACCTTTCCGTTATTGAAAAGAAGTGCTCTATCCGCCAGGCTTTTTGCAGCCTGCATATCGTGGGTAGCCGTTATAACGGCCATTCCCCACTGCCTGTTCAGGTAATTCACAACCTCGATCATCTTTTTCAAGCTAGTGTAGTCCTGCCCAATGGTAGGTTCGTCAAGAAGAAGGATCTTGGGTCGGTGAGATAATGAGGCAGCTACTGCCAGAAGCCTTTTCTGTCCCTGGCTCAGGGACAGAGGATGCCGTGAGGCCAGTCGTTCCAGGCCAAAGAGGTTTAGGATATCGGTTGCCTCTGTCCGACCTTTGGTATTGAGGGCAACTTCCATAAATACATTTTGCATAAACAACTGGTGATGGGGATTTTGCATGACAAATCCCATTTGACTGCTGTAAAAAGGTCTGCTGGCTTTGCTGACAGGGCGACCAAGAATCTCAAATCTTTCGTATCCAGATTTCAGTCCCTTCTTTATCCCCGCAACGACCTTGAGAAAAGTGGATTTTCCACAGCCATTGCTCCCGATGAGGGCGAGACGCTCTCCGGGTTGAAGCCGCATATTGATGTTTTGCCATACCCTATGGCTCCCATAATTTGCCCACAAACCCTGCATATCCAAAGCAGGCGAACTTGAGAATCCTGGCTTATCTTCTGGTTCTACGGACAAACGGGAGGGAGCCCATCTCTTTCTCACTTCTTCGCGTTCGATTTGCTTTCTGTCCCGAAGGTCAAAGGCAATTCGTCCATCTACCATATAGAGCAGGCGGTCAACATAGCGTGCTGCAAGGTCCAGCCGATGTTCCACCATAAGTACAGTCTTGCCCTGTTGGCAAAGGGTTTTCAGGAACTTGAGAAACTCATGAGCCCCGACATGGTCCAGATTGGCCAGAGGTTCGTCCAGAAGAATAACTTGAGGAAGCATGGCCAAGAGGGCGCCCAGGGCCAATCGCTGTTTTTGCCCGCCCGAGAGGTCCTGCAGCAAAGCTTCCCTTGGTAAGCCCACCAGGGGGATGATGCTCTTTAAGCGCTCTTCGCCTTCTTCCCGCGGGATTGAAATATTTTCCAACCCAAAGATCAACTCATCCTCAACGGAGAGCTGCGTTAGCTGGGATTCCACATCCTGCCACAAAGTCCCTACCTTTTGGACGAGTGCTTTCAAGGTGCTAGAGGCAGTGTTCAATCCCTCTACCCAAACTTCGCCTTCCATCGTACCTTGCCAAATGAGTGGAATAACGCCATTCAAACAGTTCAAAAGGGTGGATTTGCCACACCCGCTTTCCCCGCTTAGCAGGACAAACTCACCCTTGTGCAATGAAAGAGAAAGGCCCTGGAAAATTGGAGCTTCCTGCCCAGGAAATGTATAGGTAAGATTCTTGGTTGCTAAAACCTCCACACGATCACTCCTGCCACAGCTAAAGAGCCTCCGAGAAATACCCAATCCAATAACGTGACGGAAACCTTTTGATAGCTGGAAAGCGGCGGCCGGGACTCAAAGGCTCTCATCTGGAGGGCCAGGGTAATGCTATCGGAAAGAGTAAAAAGCCTGAAGATGAAAGGAATGAGAAGCCCCCTGTACATAAGAGACCAGCTTTTCCTCCGGTGCCCCGCCCGAAGGTTGAAGGAAAGGATGATTTTTTCCATCTCCCTGTACAGAACGGGCAAAAATCGGGTAACAATCAGCAGTCCTATTCCCAGTTCCGGGGGGATCTTCAGCTGATTCAAGGAACGCATTAATGTAATGGGACGGGTGGTGGCCCCAAAAAGAAGGAACGTTACGAACAAAAACACAATACGCAAAGCGGACCCCCAGGCTAGCTCCGGCCTGCCGCCCAGCAAATAGGTGGCGGCTAATACCCCGCTTCCTATCAGCAGGGCCCAGGGCAAAACCCTCAGGACAGCCTTGCCCAGCCCACACAGCAACAAAAAAGCGAGCAGAAAGAATAGGAAGATGCCAAGAGGTATAACCCGTGTTGTGCTGAGGCTAAACAAGAATAGGATTGTGGAAACCAGAAGCTTCATGAGGGGATGAATTCCCTCCAGAAAGCCATCTGGTCTTCCTTGCACTTGAAGAAGCAATCCTTATTCCCCCTATTTCATCATAGAAAATCCCCGGAGCTCCTTGTTGGCTTTCACACCCAACCATGCCCCTGCTGCTCCCAGGAGAAATGCCAGCAGGGAAGCCAGAAGAACCAGCCACCACTGGGTCATGAGGACGGCCAAAGGTGTGTCCTGGAGCATGAGCGAGCCGAAGAAGGCGCCAAAAGGTACCATGGCTGCCAGATAGGTCCCGGAACCCAGGACTACGTTCGCAGGCTTTTCCATGTCCCTCCAGAAGAAGTAGACCAGCACATCGGCAACGATTCCCGAAGCCAAGAGAAAGAATAGGATGACTGGCCCCACGAAAAGCAGCACAGCCCCTGCCAAGAATGAAACCAAGGTCGCCGTCCCGGTTTTCCTGATGCGCATCAGGGCCAAAGCCAAAAGAAGGCCGTAAAAGGGAGCAATGACCAACACGCGGATTCCGGGAATGGGGATGGCAACCACCAGAGGGACCGTGACGAAACTGAGAACATTCATGGCTGCTGCTATGACAGCGGCAAAAACAATGTCCTTAAGGGAAAACTTCATTCTTGCTCTCGCCCCTTTTCTCATGTTCTAACCTATCCTCAGTCATCGGGTTCACCCATCCGGATTATCCTTGGGGGAACTCATCACTCGCAGTAGTCGTTCACGTCCAAGTGCTTCCTTCCGCGGCCGATATACTCCTTATGGCCATCCATTAGCAGTACCTCGACCGACCCCGTCACGTAGCCCCATGGAAGGAGGGCGCTCCATCGGCTGCGGATCCCTGATGCGTCCACCGCCAGTTCGAGTTCTCCCAGCGGCCCTCAGAAGCCCCGTCTTCACCTGATCCACACACCGCCGTAGCCGAGCCCCAGGCCTACTGGAATCTCTCATCTAGGCGCGGGTTTATGGCTGTACAGCGGTCCTGTTAGGGGATCTGGCGCAACGTCGGCAGTCCATGAAATCCCCTTTCGTGGCTGTAATTCGCCTGCAGGAGATTTATTCCCTTTTTCTCTATGTACAAGCTCTTCCCAACGTGCTGAACTTTGGGCAACTGCGGGGCCATGAATGGTGGCGATACTGACACGGGGCAACTGGAGAAGGAGAAGGAAGCCAAGCAGGGTGAACCACTGAAGCTCGAGCAGGAAGTGATACGGTTCAAGGGTGAGATCAATGATTTGGACAAGAAACTGCAGGAACCCGTGAAGCACGCTGTAGTAGCGGCAAAGTCCTTGACATGGAAGTGCCAGAGAGGTACGGCGACATCCGGGTGAGATCTGGCAGCAGCCCAGGGCACGGGAATGGTGCAGAAAGTGGCTTGCGCTTACGCCTAACGTTCCACTTCACCTTCTGTCCTGCCATGATCGATGCTGAGCTCGCACTTCGGTCGGACAGTGGCTGGGGTGTGAAGTGAAGGTCGCGCTCAATCGGCAACCCCGAATCCCCGAAAAGAGCTGGAGGTAAAGCACTGAACCGAGGGACACAAATCACATTTGCGGGTTAGTCAAGTGGATAAGGTGGCGAAACACACCGAAGTCCGCTAACTACTCGCAACCCGGAGATTACACGTGGCGGGTACGCGTGAAAGAGACGTTCTTGCCCGCGGAGACCTTAGGAATACGTCCTTGACGTGCGGCTGAACCCTCAGAAGCCGAGATGGGTCATAGCATGCGTCTTTACTCAAGGAAGGGAGGTAAGATGGAACGCTATGAAGGTGATTGCCGCCGAAGTTCTGACAAGAGCGCGAGGCCCTCGCATGGCGCACCCACCTGAGAGAACCGGCGCATCTTCGCGGCGCGGTCGAGTTACCGGTGCAAGCAAGTGTGCGCCGTCTTTATGGCTCCTGGTTGTGGTGATACACCTAGCCCGGACTATCTGACAGACACCTTCGCCTGACTCGATATTGCTCTAAACAGGGGTTTGTGCTAGAATGGCTTTGTTGCGTGCAGGGAAGGATTCTCTTGCTCACAGATGGAAATAGTGTTAGGTTGGGCAAAGAGATTTTGTGTATATTGATTCGCGTAAGAGGCGGTGACGAAGATTGCGGAATGGTTTTGACGGAGGCGTTCATCCTCCCCATTACAAGACGCATACCGAAGATGTGGCCATCCGTTCGGCCCGAGAACCGGAAGTTGTCGTCATCCCGTTGGTGCAGCACTTGGGAGCCCCTTGTGAGGCAACGGTCAAGAAGGGTGATGTGGTCGATGTCGGACAGGTGATTGGGGATGCTTCCGCGTTTGTGTCTGCTCCTGTCCACGCCAGCGTTTCTGGTAAAGTTTTCAAAGTGGAACCTCGCCTGCACCCTGCGCTCGGTAAGCCCGTGCCTGCTGTGATCATTGAGTCTGACGGGGAGAATCGCTGGCACGACAGCATTGAACCGCGGGATGCTGAAGATCTGACGCCGGAGGAGATCATCAGGACCATGCGAACAGCAGGTCTGGTGGGTTTGGGCGGGGCCGCTTTTCCCACTGCGGTCAAGTTCTCTCCTCCCAAGGACAAACCCGTTGATACCTTTCTGTTGAATGGTGCCGAATGCGAGCCGTTTCTCACGGCGGATCACCGTCTCATGTTGGAAGGTACCGCCGACATTCTGACGGGCATGCGGGTTATGATGAGAGCACTCGGAGTGACGACAGGCACGATATGCATCGAGGACAATAAGCCCGATGCACTGGCTGCGATGGAAGCGGCCTGCAAAGATGTGCCTGATATCAAGGTCGTGTCGCTAAAGACCCGTTATCCCCAAGGGTCTGAGAAGCAACTGATCAAGTCTGTCTTGAACCGGGATGTGCCACCTCCTCCGGGACTGCCCATGGATGTGGGCGTGGTGGTCAGCAATGTGAGCACAGCTCATGCACTGAGCCGTGCTTTCAAGACCGGTATGCCCCTAATTGAGCGTGTGGTGACGGTAACGGGTCCTGCCATTGCCGAACCGGCCAATTTGCTGGTTAAGATAGGCACGTTGTTTCATCAACTCATCGAGGAATGCGGTGGCTTTGAGGGCAATGCGTCCAGACTTATCATGGGGGGACCGATGATGGGTATAGCCCAATTTTCCACTGACGTGCCAGTGATCAAAGGGACCTCGGGCATACTGGCGCTGGGTGCAGAGGACGAATGGGACGGGGAGGCGACTGCCTGCATTAAATGTGGGCGTTGCGTCGATGTGTGTCCCATGCGGCTGGTACCGATTTTGATTAGCGCGTATGCTGAACGCGAGTGGTATGAGAAGGCGGAGCAATTGTATGCCGCTGACTGCTTAGAATGCGGCTGTTGCTCGTTTATCTGTCCGGCAAGAAGACCCCTTGTGCAGGCTATTCGCATGGCCAAACAGCACATTATGAACCAGCGACGAGAAAGGCAAGCAGCCAGCACATAATCGTGCAGGGCGGGACGGAGGTTGTGAAGACAATTGACGGATTACAAGTTTGTGGTTGGTTCATCACCCCATCTGCGTACCAGTGAGAACACACCGCGCCTCATGTTTTATGTGTTGCAGGCGTTGTTTTTGGTGGCTGTCGCCAGCACTATCTTGTTTGGTGTAAGAGCAATGGCTATCATTGGCGTATCCGTGTTGGCTGCACTGGCTGCAGAAGCGCTATGGCAGAAGGGATTAAGACAACCAGTGACCGTTGCTGACGGCAGCGCCGCTATCACGGGTTTGCTCATCGCCTTCAATATGCCACCCCTCGTCCCACTCTGGGTTCCCGCCCTGGGTTCGGCCTTTGCCGTCATCGTGGTAAAGCAGTTCTTCGGGGGACTGGGGCACAACTTCATGAATCCCGCTGCGGCGGGACGCGCTTTTTTGGTTTCTGCCTGGCCGTTGGCCATGACCTCCGGTTGGCTGACTCCTTTTGACGGAGCCACCAGTGCTACACCGTTGCAGGTGCTCGGGGGAAGCAGTGGTTCTCTGCCGGAGGGATGGCAGATGCTTATGGGTTGGAGAGCCGGTTGTATTGGTGAGACGTCCGCTTTGGTCATATTGATTGGTGGTCTCTATCTCATTTACCGGCAAGTCATTGATTGGAAGATCCCGGCCAGTTTCATTGGGACGGTGGCCTTGTTTGCTTGGGTCTTTGGTGGAACGGACGGTTGGTTTACGGGAGATGTACTGACCCACGTTCTTTCCGGCGGTTTGCTCCTCGGGGCCTTCTTCATGGCTACCGACTATGTGACTTCACCCGTCACGAAACGAGGACGGCTCATCATGGGCTTAGGATGCGGTCTTTTGACAGCGCTGATCCGGCTCTGGGGAGGTTATCCCGAAGGCGTGACGTATGCCATCTTGTTGATGAATGTGGCCACACCACTCATCGACCGAATGACGATACCCCGGCCCTTTGGTACAAGGCAGACCAAGGTGACGGGATAGAAGGGAGGTCAGGGCGCAGCGTTGTCCGGTGAGGGAATCGGGCCGTTTGGCGCCAGATAGTGTATGAATCTGTGGAGAATCCTGACCAACGGTGTGGTCAAAGAGAATCCTGTGTTTCGGCTCTTGTTAGGGCTGTGCCCGTTGCTGGCGGTGACCACGGCCTTAATGAATGGCTTTTGGATGGGTGTAGCCGTTATTTTCGTGCTCACCAGTTCCAACATCATTGTTTCGATGCTGCGCAAAGTGATTGCACCGCGCATTCGTATACCGTGTTTCATCGTCATCATTGCCACGTTCGTGACCATAGTGCAAATGACCATGAATGCATACTTGCCCGATATGTACGAAATACTGGGCATCTTTGTTCCTCTTATTGTGGTCAACTGTGTCATTTTGGCCCGGGCCGAAGCATTTGCTTCCAAGAACCCCGTAGTCAGCGCCGCAGTAGACGGTATCGGCATGGGGCTCGGATTCACCATCGCTTTGATGGTGTTAGGAGGGGTGAGGGAGTTTTTCGGGACAGCGAATTTAGTGATTAACGGGCAACCGTTGTTTGATGCGCCCCTGTTTGAACCGGCTCTTATCATGATCATGCCGCCCGGTGCCTTCATTACCATGGGTGTGCTGTTGGCTTTGCTCAATGTTATGGTGAATCGCGGGCGGTCCGGAGCCGGTGCATGAGTAGCGGGGAGGAGGGAATCTCGTGGAGATTATTGCCATACTTCTAGGTGGCGTTCTCATTAATAATCTGGTGTTCGCGCAGTTTTTGGGGCTCTGTCCCTTTGTGGGTGTGTCCAAGAATGTGGAGATGGCCACCGGTATGAGCGCTGCGGTACTCTTTGTCATGACCATGGCGGCCGGGGTAACTGCATTGCTTCACTCTCTGGTACTCGACCCCTATGGTCTGACGTATCTGGAGACGGTGACTTTTATCTTGGTGATCTCATCATTGGTTCAGTTCGTGGAGACATTTTTGCGTAAGGCCAGTCCTGTTTTGCACCGTTCACTCGGCATCTATTTGCCTCTTATCACCACCAACTGTGCGGTGATGGGGGCAGCCCTGATTAGTGTGCGACAGGGATATGGGGTTGGTCTTTCTGCTGTGAATGGTTTTGCTGGAGCGCTGGGCTGGAGTTTGGCCATCATCCTGTTTGCGGGTATCCGCGAACGTTTGGAACTAGCCAGTGTTCCTGAAGCGCTCAAAGGAATACCGGTTGCTTTGGTCACCACAGGGCTTATGGCCATCGCATTCTTGGGGTTCCAAGGCTTATTCCGATTTTTGTTCTAGGTGAGGGGAGGTATAGGCATTGATTCCTGCTGTGATCAGCTTGGTCCTGGTGGGCTTCTTGTTTGGAGGCCTCTTGGCCTTGGCCGGGCAGAAATTTGCTGTAGAAGAAGACCCCCGGATTGAGGAGATTTCAGAGCTGCTTTCGGGTGCAAATTGCGGTGCCTGCGGTTATGCCGGTTGCCGGGGTTTTGCCGAGGCGGTGGTAGCAGGCAGGGCCGATACAGCGGGTTGCCCGGTGAATTCGTCTGAGGTCGATGCACAGATTGCCGGGATCCTGGGTCTTGAAGTCTCCCATCGAGAACCTCTCTTGGCCCGGGTCTATTGCCAGGGTAGCAGTGATGTTTCCCAAGATAAGTCAGTATACCAGGGGATAGAAACCTGCGCGGCTGCTGCGCAAGTCAGCGGCGGCGGTCACAAGGCATGTGCCGATGGCTGTTTGGGGCTGGGTTCGTGCCGTGACGCTTGTCCTTTCCATGCTATCTCCATCGTTGACGGTCTGGCGGTCATTGACCCCAAGTTGTGTACGGGCTGTGGTAAGTGTGTCCAAAGCTGTCCCAAGGGGCTTATCGCTCTCGCTTCGCGGGCGTCTACCGTGCATGTACTGTGCAAGAACACTGACAGGGGAGCGAGCGTTCGCAAGTATTGCAAGGTGGGCTGTATTGGCTGTCGCGCATGTGTCAAGGTGTGTCCGGTCGCGGCTGTTACTGTTGACGACAATCTGGCCAAGATCGATTACGATCTTTGCATCTCCTGCGGTGCCTGCGTTGAGAAGTGTCCTCCCAAGTGTATTGTCGAGGAGAGATCGCACCAGGCGCAAGCGGCTTCATAGACCGGTGCCGGCGCACAACTCGAGCGGTGGACCTTTGCCCACCGCTTTTTCGTTGTTGGTTGCTGAACAGATTGGTGTCCTACTGTGGTTTTCTTGGTGCTTGTGTGCTAGACTAAGAGCGGAAGTGATGCAAGACAAGCTATGAAGAGACACTCTTATAGGTGGATAAGTATTGTCATTTGTGTCCTGTTGATGACCGTGGGGTGCTGGCCTTCCGGGGGTCGCCGGGCTGCGGACGGGCGATGGGAACGCAGCGAGTTCCTCATGGACACGCATGTCACCATTGTTTGGTATGGGGATGAGGACACGGAGGCCGTGGACAGGGCGTTTCGTGCCATGAAAGATGTAGAACAGCGGATGAGTGCCTATGAGCCTCTATCGGAAGTGACGGCAATCAATGCGGCGGCCGGTGAAGGCGCTGTGAGGGTTTCTGAAGATACCTTTGAGGTCATCGCCCTGGCCCTTGAGGTGGCGGAGATGACCGGCGGGACGTTTGATCCCACCGTCTTCCCTCTGGTTGAGATCTGGCAGCAACCGCTCCCCTCCCAGGAGGCTATCGATGAGGCTTTGGCATGGGTGGATCACCAGAAGGTCATCCTTGATCCTGACACACAGCAAGTGGAATTGCTGGAGACAGGGATGGGATTGGACTTAGGGGGTATTGCCAAGGGCTATGCAGTAGATCGGGCGGCACAGGAGCTCAGACGCGCAGGGATTGAGCGTGCGCTCATCGATGCGGGGGGAGACCTTTACGGGTTGGGCCAGCGCATTGATGACACGCCTTGGCGTATTGCCGTTCAACATCCTCGTGCAGGTGATCGTTACTTGGTGGTGGTGCCCTTGGTGGAGCAGGCGGTGGTCACATCCGGTGACTACCAACGTTACACAGAGGTTGCGGGAGTGCGCTATCACCATATCTACGATCCCCGCACGGGTTGGCCGGCTGATACCGGTTTGATTTCCAGTACGGTCTT
This sequence comes from Bacillota bacterium, assembly GCA_007130145.1. GTDB lineage: Bacteria > Bacillota > Sulfobacillia > UBA8153 > UBA8153 > SLSY01. The sequence goes on along the minus strand of SLSY01000109.1, from coordinate 9,742 downwards.
GGCCCCCAGTGCAGATTGGGCCGACGGTTTGTCCACTGCCCTATTTGTGCTCGGTCTCCGAGCGGCCATGGAACTGGTCGAACGGCTGGACGGGGTCGAAGCTCTCTTGGTCACGACGGAGGGGGAAACTTGGGTCAGTTCGGGCCTTGAGGATAAGGTGGAGATTCTGGGCTGGTAGCCTAGGGTTTGGTGATCTTTTCCTAGAGGAGAGAACCTTTTGCGAGAAGAACTAGAGTAGGTATTTGCACATCCTGTGAGGAGGACGCGAGGTATGTATCGAAACAAGAGCCCTTGGGTTCTATTCATCGTCATCTTGCTGGGAGCCATAGCGGGTAGCGCTATCGGCGAGGCTCTGTCCGACGTTGTGCCTCTTTTGGCCCAGAGTGTCTCACTGGCCATGGACCCTCCCGTGCAAGTGGATCTTTACGTTCTCGGATTCAGCTTCGGTTTTCGCTTTCAACTGAATCTGGTGGGCGCACTCGGCATGTTCCTTGCCGTGTTCGCTTATCGTAGGTGACGGAGGGCCGGATGTGCCAAGACCCATTGTGCTAGCGTCGGCCTCACCAAGACGCCGCGAACTGCTTGAGCAGATTGGATTGGAATTCACCATCGTGGTCAGTGATGTGGTGGAGTCCGATTGTGACTGGGCGTCGCCGATTGAGCTGGTGACGCAGTTGGCGCACCACAAGGCCCGGCGGGTTGCCTCCTCCCAGAGCAAGGAGGCGGTGATTATCGGAGCCGATACGGTCGTGGTGGTAGACGGTCAAGTGCTGGGCAAACCCGCCCATGAAGCGGAAGCCATAGCCATGTTACGTTGTCTCCGGGGTAGAGAGCATCAAGTTTATACCGGCGTAGCGGTGGTGGATAGCCTCAATGAACAGGAGGCGCAGGCGTATGAAATGACCCGCGTGTTCATGCGCAGATACGGTGATGATGAGATTGAACGGTATGTGAGAAGCGGCGAGCCCAGAGATAAAGCGGGAGCCTATGCCATTCAGGGGTTGGGTGCTCTTTTGGTAGCGGGCATCGAGGGTTGTTACACCAATGTAGTGGGGCTTCCTGTGGCCCGTTTGGGTCAAATGTTGCAGACGATTGGTATACCGGTTTTGTAGACGGTGTATTCCTGTACGGCCAAGAGCGAGGGCGCCGGACAGGGAGAGGTGAAGCGGTGAAGCCGCTGAGAAAGCAGACGATACGGGATCTGCCACGAGAAGAAAGGCCCCGTGAACGACTGTGGGCAATTGGTGCGCACAACTTGTCGGACGTGGAACTCGTTTCTATCTTGTTGGGCAGCGGGAGCCGAAAGGTGACAGCATTGGAACTGGCGCGCCAACTCCTTGGTGAACAGGGTTTGCGCATGCTCGTTGAATCGTCAGTCTTGGATCTGTCCCAGCAGACCGGTATCGGAATGGCCAAGGCCTGCACTTTGAAGAGTGCGGCGGAGATTGCCCGCCGCTTGAGTTCTCGCAGCGAGAAACGGGCCTTAATCAAGAGCCCCTCCGATGTGGGGCACTTGCTTATGGAGGACATGCGCTATCTGGATCGTGAGCACTTTCGGGTGATTATGCTCAACACAAAGAATCAGGTCTTGGGCGTCGAACCAGTTGCAGTAGGGAGCCTGAATGCCGCCATCGTGCATCCACGTGAGATATTCAAATTGCCGGTCAAACGCAGTGCCGCGGCTGTCATTCTGGTTCACAATCATCCCAGTGGGGATCCGACCCCCAGCCGGGAGGACGTTGAAGTAACCCAGCGCTTGGTGGAGGCAGGTAGGTTGCTAGGCATCGAAGTATTAGATCATATAGTCATTGGGGATAATTGCTATTTGAGTTTGCGAGAAAGTCAAACCAATTGGCCAGTGTAAGGTGGAAAGGGGCAGCGCCGTATGTTGGGGTTCTTTTACAATTACTTCTCACGCGATATAGGAATAGATTTGGGTACGGCCAATACCGTGGTGCACGTCAGGGGAAAGGGCATTGTATTGCAGGAACCTTCGGTGGTAGCCGTTCAGAATGATACCAAGACAGTGTTGGCTGTGGGTAACGAGGCCAAGAGGATGATCGGACGAACCCCGGGCAATATCGTTGCTATTCGGCCCATGAAGGATGGTGTCATAGCCGACTTCGATGTCACTCAGTTAATGATGCGCTACTTCATCGGCAAAGCCTACCGGCGCACCATCTTCAAACCTCGCGTGGTCATCGCCGTGCCGTCCGGGGTGACGCAGGTGGAACGAAGAGCGGTCCTGGATGCGGCCATGCAGGCAGGTGCTCGAGAAGCATATCTCATTGAGGAACCCATGGCGGCTGCTATCGGTGCGGGCTTGCCCGTCCACGAACCCATGGGCAATATGGTTGTGGATATTGGTGGTGGCACATGTGAGGTAGCGGTCATATCCTTAGGCGGGATTGTCAACACCCGGTCCATTCGCGTGGCAGGCGACGAGATGGATGAGGCCATTGTTAACTATGTTAAGCGGACGTACAACCTGATGATCGGTGAACGGACCGCCGAGGAAGTCAAGATAGGAATTGGGTCGGCCGCAGCGGTAAATGATGGTGAGAGCATGGAGATTCGGGGACGAGATTTGGTTTCCGGGTTGCCCAAGTATCATGTGATTACCGCCGAGGAAGTGCGCAAGGCCCTGTCTGAGCCGGTCGCCAGCATTCTCGAAGCGATTCGCACTACACTGGAGAAGACTCCACCTGAGCTTTCCGCAGATATCATGGATCGGGGCATCATCATGACGGGCGGGAGTTCGCTGCTGCAGGGGTTTGACCAGCTGGTGTCGGATGAGACCGGTATGCCTGTGCACGTTGCCGAAGAGCCCTTGCTGTCTGTGGTACGAGGCACCGGGAGAGCGCTGGAAGAGATTGAGACCTTGCGCAAGTTTCAGGCCAACACTCGCAAACTGGCGTAGCTTGCCATGAAGGGCGTGACGATGGCGTGGCAAACCGCCTGTTCAAAAGATACTTTCCTCTAACGGCGGTTGTTGTCGTTATCCTCACTGTTGCCTTGATGAGCTGGACGGCGCATGAGCGAGAACGTTTGAGCATGGTGGAACGCGCCTTGCACGATATTATGGCACCGGTTATGCAGGTGGTGACAGCCGTGCACGCACAGTTTGAAGGGCAGCTGCACTGGTGGCAGGAAGTCCGCACCCTGAGCGAAGAGAATGAATTGCTGCGCCTCAAGGCGGAGCAGGCCGATAGTTTGAGGCATTCTCTCGAAGAACTGCAGGATGAGAATGCTCGCTTGCGTGCGCTGCTGGGTTTTGCCGAGGCGGTCCCCTATGATTATGTTCCAGCTAAGGTAATAGGGAGAAACCCGGACAATTGGTTCTCGACCATCATTGTTAATCGTGGCTCCGCCCACGGTGTTACCAAAGACGATGCCGTCGTCACCAGTCAGGGTTTAGTGGGCCGGGTTAGTTCGGTATCTCGGCACAGTGCCACGGTCATGCTGGTGCTGGATCCAGATAGTGGTATTGGGTCGGTAGTTCAGCGCAGCCGCGATGCGGGCGTGGTTCTGGGGAGTCCTGGTGACTGGCGCCTCTTGCATTTACGCATGTTCTTTCGCGAAGCAGATATCACTCCCGGCGACATGATCGTAACCTCAGGTCTTTCTCACGTATATCCCAAAGGTCTCATCATTGGTATTGTTGATAGTGTGGGTGCTGAGAACGGTGGCTTGGTAACGATGGCCAAAGTGAGTCCGGCGGTTGATTTTGACCGGCTTGAAGAGGTGTTGGTGATGAAGACCGCACGCACAGCTGAGCGTGAGGGGGAAGCCAGTGAATAAGAACGTACGTGAAATTGGGGGTATGGTCCTTTTCTTCCTGGTCTTGGCCGCCGGCGAACAGGCCCTCTTTCACCGCATCCAGCTCGGTGGGGTGCGTCTTGACATCAGTCTCATTGTCACCGTCATCTATGGATTCAATCACGGGGCGCTGGCGGGGACCAAGGCTGGCCTTGCGTCGGGATTGGTACGCGATCTGTTGCGTGGCCGTTATCTCGGGCTCTTCGTCCTCTCCCGAATGCTGGTGGGAGCTTTTGGGGGCATGCTGCACCGGGGCTTATACGGGAATACGCCTCTCATCCCATCCTTGGCAACGATGGTTGGGAGTTTGGCTACCGATATCATAACGCTTTTGGCCGTCAGCCAGACTCTATCCTTAGCACAGCTACTGACACTGCTGCATGAGGTAATGATCCCTGCGGCACTGGGCAATACGGTGCTTGCGTATGTTAGCTATTGGGCCTATGTGGCGCTGTCGCGCCGTTGGCATCTGGTCCTTCATGATGGATGGTCAGCTTCGGAAACGAGGTGAACTATGCGAGATCTGCACGAGATCTATGAAGATCCCGGCTTCATAAATCGCAAGCTGCAAAAGACCAAGTGGTATCTTTTGTTGGTGTTCTTGCTTTTGATCTTGCGGCTTGGCCAGCTGCAATTGGCCATGGGTGCCTATTATGAGGGATTGGCCGATGGCAACCGCGTTCGTCTGGTGAACGTAAATGCTCTGCGCGGCCAGATATTCGACCGGGAAGGACGGGTGATCGCCACCAATCGTCCCGCCTTTAGCGTGTCCTTCGTGTACATGGATCCGGAGCAGGCCAACCAAAGCATTGCCCTGTTGGCTGAGATCCTGGATATGGAGGCTGAGGTCATACACGCACGCATTCAATCGCATTGGAATCGATTGTATCAACCCGTGACCATTGTGCGGGATGTTGGTCCCCAGATCCATTCACGCCTGGAGGAGCAGCGGGCAGAATTGCCTGGAGTCATAGTCGAGGCTCTGCCGGTGCGGGACTATCCTTACGGGAGTGCAGCGGCTCACATCCTGGGCTATGTCCATCAGATTTCCGAACGTCAGCTTATGAGCCCGGCCTTTTTTGGCTACAAGGGTGACAGCACAGTGGGGCAGGACGGAATTGAATCTATCTATGAGCACTACCTGGCGGGCACAGACGGAGGCAAACAGGTGGAGGTGGATGTAAGGGGGCGCTATCGACAGACGTTGGGTCATATCCCATCAAGCCCCGGTTATGACTTGCAGCTGACCTTGGATATGGATTTCCAGGTAGAGGTGGAACGTATGCTGTCGGGCCACATCGAGTATCTGCGTACCCGAGAGACGGATCCGTTGCCTACCGTTAGGGCAGGTTCGGTGGTGGTCCTGGACGTAAACGACGGATCAGTGCTGGCTTTGGCCAACTATCCTTCCTATGATCCCAACGAGTTTGCCAGCGGAATTTCGGACCAACGCTTGGCCGAACTCAATGCGAAAAGAGCCTTTGTGAACCGGTCCATAGCCGGCACGTATGCCCCCGGGTCCATCTTCAAGATGGTGACGGCTCTGGCGGCTCTGCAAGAGGGAAAGACCACAATTCACGAGAGAATTGAAGATAAAGGCCAGCATTGGCTGGTGCCGTCTTTGCACTGCTGGAGGGCAGGCGGGCACGGTATGGTTGACTTGGAACGATCCCTAGTCGTTTCATGTAACGTTTACTACTACGAAATGGGAAGACGTCTGGGTCTTGATGCCATTGCGCATTACGGGGCGCAGCTGGGACTTGCGGGTAAGACTGGCATCGATCTGCCAGGTGAGGCCAGTGGACTGCTTCCCACCAATGAATGGAAGGAGCAGGCTTTTGCCCAGGGTATCGTAGCCGAGCGCGAGGTGCTGTTGGCTGAACACATGTTGGCCGGTATGGGGCAGGGATTTAGCGCCTTTACTCCCCTGCAGATGGCGGTTTACACGGCAACGATTGCCAACGGCGGCACATTATACCAACCCTATCTGCTACAGCGCATTGTTGATGGCCAAGAGCTGATGGAACCAAGAGAGCCCGAAGTGTTGGCTCAGCTTGAGGTAGAGCCTGAATTTCTCGAGGTTGTCCAGAGGGGCATGCTCGGCGTAACAATGCCTGGAGGGACTTCTAGCAGCACGTTTGCGGCGACACCCTTTGATGTGGCGGGTAAGACGGGTACGGCCGAGAACCCTCATGGTGCGGCTCATGCTTGGTTTGTGGGTTATGCGCCCTATGATGAACCGAGCATCGCTGTGGCCGTATTGGTGGAGCAGGGGCGCTCAGGCGGAGGGGCCGCTGCCCCTCTAGCTAGGGATATCATGGAATGGTATTTTCAGCAGCGGTAGTTTGCCCCTTTTCGAGCAGGAAGTTATCCTGACTCCCTAGAACTTGGCACAGGAGCTCAAAGATGTACCTGAGTAATGGGAGGAACCATTGTGAAACGGGACGAGGTAGTTTTTAAAGGAAGCAAGGATGGTTTGCAAGTCATCCTCGATGATCAGGCAGACTTTGATCAAATCGTACAGCGATTCACCAAGCGCTTGCAAAGCGCCGATTATTTTTTTCGCGGTGCTGATGTCACCCTGGATACGGGAGAAAGAGAACTCACTGAAGAACAGGTGTTGGTGTTAGAGGATCTGGCACGGCGACATCGTTTGAACGTGGTAAAGGTCGTCTCTAAGTCGTCGCGTACGGAGCGTAAGGCTACGGCGCGCCGTGTTGTTGAAACTACCGATGAAACGCTTCTTCATCGGAAGACCTTGCGCTCGGGGCAGAATATTGAGTTTGCTGGCAATGTGGTTATACTCGGAGATGTGAATCCGGGAGCACAGATACGGGCCGGTGGAGACATCGTTGTCATGGGAACGCTGCGAGGCGTTGCTCACGCTGGGGCGACAGGGAATGAAGAGGCTTGTGTTGTCGCCCTGCACCTGCGACCTACGCAGCTGCGTATTGGTTCCTTCATTGGGCGTCCGGCGGAAGAGGATGAGACCAGATCCATTGCGCCGGAGGTGGCCCGGGTTAAGAATGGAACCATCTTCATAGAGCACTTACACATTTCATAACGGTGTGAACTGGGAAGGAAGTGACAATGTGGGCGAGGCTTTGGTTATAACATCCGGTAAGGGAGGGGTGGGCAAGACCACGACCGTTGCCAATTTGGGTACTGCGTTGGCCAAGCGGGGCAATACGGTGGTATTGGTGGATGCAGACATTGGCCTGCGCAACCTCGACGTGGTCATGGGCTTAGAAAATCGCATTGTATATGACCTAGTTGATGTGGTGGAGGGTTATTGCCGCCTGCGCCAAGCATTGATCCGCGATAAGCGTGTGGAGGGGCTTTGCCTATTACCTGCAGCACAGACTCGTGATAAGAATGCGGTAAACCCCGAACAGATGGTAGCTCTCATTGAAGAACTCAAGGAACAGTTCGATTATGTGCTGATTGACTGCCCGGCCGGAATCGAACAGGGTTTCCGGAACGCACTGGCCGGTGCACAGAGAGCCGTTGTTGTGACCACTCCTGAGGTCTCAGCCGTACGCGATGCCGATCGTATCATCGGTTTGGTGGAGGCTTCTCAGCTACCCACCCCCACGTTGGTCATCAATCGTATGAGAGCCAATATGGTTAAACACGGCGATATGATGAGCATCGACGATATTCTGGAGGTCTTGGCCGTTGAACTGCTCGGTGTTGTGCCGGAAGACGATTACATCGTCGTTTCCACCAATAAGGGAGAGCCGGCCGTGTTGCACAATAACTCCAAAGCAGGACTATCCTATCGGGACATAGCCTCGAGGATCATGGGCGAGGACGTGCCCATACCAGTTCCAGCCGAGTCAGAAGGTCTTATTGTCAGACTCCGCCGCATGTTTGGCAGTCGATAAGGAAGGGGGCAGGACGGGCGTGTTGGATTTCATTACCCGCCTATTCGGTCAGCAAAAGCAAAGCAGAGAAACGGCTAAAGAGCGATTGCGACTGGTCCTCATCCACGATCGGGCCAGTATCTCTCCTAGTGTGATGGGGGAACTAAAAGAAGAGCTCATCGCCGTGATCTCACGCTATATGGAAATTGATGAAGATGCCATTGAGATCAACCTGTCCGATGTAGAAGATTCGGTGGCTTTGGTAGCCAACATCCCGGTGAAGAACCTGAAACGGACAGCCCAAGCCTGATGCGGAGAGGATGCCATGTTCGAGAGAAAACTTTTGAGAAATCTGGATTTGCGCATCCTTGTCTTGGCCTTGCTCTTTACGCTGGTAGGAGTGGCGGTGATAAATAGTGCTACGGCCACCTTCCCCGGAGGGAGCACGCCCTACGTGCACCGGCAGCTCTTAGCTTCGGTGATCGGTGTGGTCGTGATGGTAGTGTTTGCCGTGATTGACTACAGTGATTTTCAGCGTTGGGCAAAGTTGTTTTACGTTGGGCATCTTATCCTCCTGGCCGCCGTCTTACTGGTCGGAACCGAGACCCGTGGCGCTACTCGCTGGTTGCAGGTGGGGATCCTGCCCATTCCACAGCCGTCAGAACTGGCCAAGATCTCGTTGATCATTGCCTTAGCTGCCTTCCTTTCTCAGCGTGAGAAGACCCAGTGGGATTGGTTCGACATTACCAAAGGGTTTCTTTATATCATCCCGTCGGTTGTCCTGGTATTGCTCCAGCCGGACCTGGGGACTTCCATTATCTTCTTTGCCCTGGCGGTGGGGATGATGTACGTCGCGGGGGTAGGGGGGGGGCGCCTATTGGCTCTTGGCGCTCTCGGGTTTGGAGCATTGTCCGCGGCGCTTTATGCCCATCTCAATATGGGTCTCAAGATCCCCCTGCATGAACACCAAGTGCAACGTTTGACCAGCTTCTTGCAACCGGATGTGGATCCTCTCGGTACCGGTTATCAGCTCATTCAATCAGTTATTGCTATTGGATCGGGTCGATTGTGGGGTAAAGGACTTTTTGCCGGAACGCAAAACTTGTTGCGCTTCATTCCTGATAAGCATACCGATTTCATCTACTCGGTCGTTGGCGAGGAATTGGGCTTTGTGGGTGCATCATTGCTGGTTATCGTGTTTGTGTTTTTCATGTGGATGTGTCTATCCATCGCCATGCGTGCCCGCGACCGGTACGGCGCACTCTTGGTTATCGGCGTTGTGAGCATGTGGGCTAGCACCTTCTTCATAAATGCAGGGATGACGGTTGGCATCATGCCGGTGACCGGATTACCCTTGCCCTTCATTAGCTATGGCGGTTCGGCTCTTATCACTAACTTCGCTGCTCTCGGTCTGGTACTCAACGTGGGCATGCGACGGCAAAAGATCCTCTTTTAGACAGGTTGCCTTGTTGAGCGCTTCATCTCACGTCTCCACCCTCTTTCGAAGTACGCCAAGGTTGGAATGTTTATGACGTCCGGCGAATATTGGCAGGGATATGCGTGCCCGGTAGCCAATGTTTCATACACCATTCGAAGCTAGGGAGGTCTTTACATGCGCGCGTTAATCGGCGTTACCTGCCCCACACAAGTTGATCTCAATGGCACAACCAATTATACCTACTGTCGGATGATACAGGACGTTGGAGCGGTTCCTCTTGTATGCTCCTTGCCGTCTGAAGTGGAACAAGTCGAACCCATTCTTGGTGCTCTCGATGCGCTGGTCTTAACCGATGAAGCATGCCAAACCCGCGCCGATGACGCCTTGGCAAGACAGTTCTTGCTCGCAGCTTTGGAAAGAGACGTTCCCATTCTGGCTGTGGATAGCGGCTGTCGTCTTCTCAATGAGGTTCTAGGAGGCCGTGCTTCTGAACCATCCGGCAGACTCGCAGCCCATGAGCAGGGGGCTTTGCCCGGTCACATGCCCTGCCATACCTTGCGGCTGGATCCTTGGTCCTGTCTTGCGACCTGTATCGGTGACAGCCGTCTCGAGGCGAATT